>NZ_JBKVNQ010000117.1:0-2128 GCF_046967715.1 Hominisplanchenecus sp. | reverse complement strand
TTCAAAAGCCTGCTTAATACTGTCATAATGCAGGAATTTTCCTTCTGCCGCAAATGCTTCGATCTGCTCTTTCGTCGCAAACATATATCCATCCGTCTCTTCTGTTTGAAGTTTCAGATCTTCATCTGAAATATCCATCACAAAACGATAGACATCCACAAAATAATTGTCCCCTTCGCCCGGGTTTTCTCTTTTATAAGTGAACAGATAACCGCCCTGGGCATTGCTTACATCAAGCCCGGTCTCTTCTTTTACTTCACGCAGAACGGCATCGTAAGAAGCTTCTCCGGTCTGTGCTGCACCTCCGGATACTTCCCACCAGCCAGGTGCCCATGCTTTTGTCATCACACGCTTTGTGATCAGAAAAGTGCCGTCTTCTCTTGCCACAACGCCAAGCACTGTCAGATGATATTCTCCGTCTTTTAAGTGCCAGTCGTTTCGTTTCATCGTGCGTCCGGTTGGTTTTTTATTTTTATCGTATATATCCCATAATTCCATTTGTTTTATCTCCTGCTGTTTTGTTGAAACATTCTTCCGGTATTCTTGCTGCAAGATGTATGCTATGCATTGCATGTTCAAGAATGCCTCTCCTGTCTCTTTTATGATAGCATTGCATCGTAAGCTTTGCAAACATAAAAAATCTCCGCAGAACATTTTTATTCCACAGAGATTTTCTTTTTTACACTGTTTTTTATCTGCTCTTCCAGCGGATGTTCTGAGGGAAGTTCCGCACTTGCCAGCAGATGTTGAAGTTTTCTCCGATTAAGATAACATTTTACCCACACTCATGCAAGTAGCATATAAAAAGAATCTTTCAAGTTTTGTTTTTTAATTGTCAACCTTTTTGATTTTCAGGTTGACATTCTTTTTTTCTCATGTTACATTGTTACAAGAATTTTACAAGGAAGGTAACATCATGAACCCAAATTTTTATGATCAGGATGATCCGATCCTCTCCCGTGAGGATGCCATCGCCATCCTGGATACACCGGATGAAAAACTCGATGATCTGATCGCCCGTGCGGAGGGACTTCGCCGGAAATACAAAGGCAACCGCGTCAGCATTCACATTCTGACAAATGCCCGCAGCGGCAACTGTTCCCAGGATTGTGCCTACTGTGCCCAGTCCTGCCGTTCCAAAGCGGATATTGAGAAATACAAGTGGGTAGATGAGGAAAAGCTCTATCACGACAATGATTTTGTAAATGAACATCATTTATCCAGACACTGCATCGGCCTTAGCGGCATGAAATTTACCGATGCAGAGATTGAAGAGCTCGCCCGCCGCATCCGTAAAATGAAAGAACAGGGAACACACCTGTGCTGTTCTATCGGATTTCTGACGGAAAAGCAGGCGAAAATGCTCAAGGATGCCGGTCTTGACCGCATCAACCACAATCTGAACAGCAGCCGTGCGTACTATCACAACATCTGCACAACTCATACGTTTGAGCAGCGTGTGGCAAACATCCGCATGCTTCAGGGGCTGGGATTTGAAATCTGCAGCGGCGGTATCATCGGTATGGGTGAAAGCAAAGAGGACGTCGTGGATATGCTTCTGGAACTGCGTGAAATCCAGCCGGAGGCTCTGCCAATCAATTTTCTGCTGCCGATCAAAGGCACACCGCTTGGGGATGCAGATATTTCCGGCTTGACAACGGAATATTGCATGAAAGTCCTCTGCCTTGCAAGACTGCTCGTACCGAAGTCCGACATCCGCTGTGCTGCCGGCAGAGAAGTCTACTTCAAAGGTGAAGAAAAGAAACTGCTCAGTGTCGTGGATTCTATCTTTGCTTCCGGATATCTTACTGCCGGCGGTCAGGGCATCCAGGATACCATCAAAACGATCACCGATGCCGGATTTACTTATGAAATTGAATCTGCATGATTTTTCGTACTTTACATCCGATATGAAGTGACCTGACTCTGTCTGATACAGCCTCCGGCGAATTGCAGAGATATTCGTCAAGCGGATATTCGCAATCCGCTTTGCTACTTGCTCATAACCAAATAACTGCTCCGCAGTTTATCAGAAGGAGCTTGCACTCCTCCTGATACAAGCAAGTCCCCACCCACTGCTTATTGCTTTTCGCAATTGAAGCAGGGGACTTACTTGATTTGGTTAAAT
>NZ_JBKVNQ010000116.1:0-2266 GCF_046967715.1 Hominisplanchenecus sp. | reverse complement strand
AAACAAATGCCGAAAACCCGCATAAATACAGGCTTTCGGCATTTTAGTCCGTTATTCGAATTCGATAGTTCCAGGTGGTTTGCTGGTCAGATCATAAAATACTCGGTTGACTCCGCGAACTTCGTTGATGATTCTGCTCATGACGCTCTGCAGTACTGCAAATGGAATTTCTGCCGCTTCGGCGGTCATAAAGTCGACGGTATTAACTGCACGAAGTGCAACTGCATAGTCATACGTTCTTTCGTCACCCATTACACCAACGGAACGCATGTTAGTCAGGGCTGCGAAATACTGGTTCGGCATCCAGGATGGTGCTGTTCCATGCTCTGCTTTGTAAGCTGCAACTGCTTTGTCCACTTCGTCACGGTAAATGTAATCGGCATCCTGGACGATGCGGACTTTTTCTGCATTTACTTCACCGATGATACGGATTCCAAGACCAGGCCCCGGGAATGGCTGACGGAATACCAGTTTTTCCGGAATGCCGAGTTCCAGTCCGGCTTTGCGGACTTCATCTTTGAAGAGGTCACGCAGCGGCTCGATGATTTCTTTGAAATCTACGAAATCCGGAAGGCCGCCTACATTGTGATGGGATTTGATCACTGCGGATTCTCCGCCGAGACCGCTCTCTACAACGTCCGGATAAATGGTTCCCTGTGCCAGGAAATCTACGGCTCCGATTTTCTTTGCTTCTTCTTCAAAAATGCGGATAAATTCTTCACCGATGATCTTACGTTTTGCTTCCGGCTCGGTAACACCTGCCAGTTTTTTGTAATATCTTTCCTGTGCATTCACACGGATGAAATTCAGATCAAACTGACCGTTCGGTCCAAATACACCTTCTACTTCATCGCCTTCGTCTTTACGCAGCAGACCGTGATCTACGAATACACAGGTAAGCTGTTTGCCGATGGCTCTGGAAAGAAGACCTGCTGCAACGGAAGAATCTACACCGCCTGAAAGTGCAAGCAGTACTTTTCCGTCTCCTACTTTTTCGCGGATCTCTTTGATCGTGTTCTCTACAAATGCATCCATTTTCCAGTCGCCTTTGCAGCCGCATACATTTTTGACGAAGTTGTTGATCATCTTCGTTCCTTCTGCAGTGTGGAGTACTTCCGGATGGAACTGGATCGCATAGAGTTTTTCTGCTTCGTTTTCTGCTGCTGCTACCGGACAGTCTGCGGTGTGTGCAGAGATTTCAAATCCCGGTGCAACTTTTGAGATATAATCGAAGTGGCTCATCCAGCATGTAGTCTGTGCAGACACACCTTGGAATATTTTTGAATCTTTTTTATCGATAAATACTTCGGTTTTTCCATATTCTCTGACATCAGCACGCTCTACTTTTCCGCCAAGCACGTGTGACATCAGCTGTGCACCATAACACAGTCCAAGCACCGGAATGCCAAGTTTGAAAAGTTCATCGGTGTATGTTGGAGAATCCGGCTCGTAACAGCTGTTCGGCCCGCCTGTCAGGATGATTCCCTTTGGATTCATCGCTTTGATTTTTTCAATATCGGTTTTGTAAGAATAAATCTCGCAATAGACATTGCATTCTCTTACGCGTCGGGCAACCAGCTGGTTATACTGTCCACCGAAGTCCAATACGATTACTACTTCTTCTTTCAAAGTCCTTCCTCCTGTTTTTAATCTGTTGAATGTTTATCGCTGATATCTTTTCATTATAATGTAAATATTCTTTATTTACAAGTTTATTCTTTTGCACAATTGAGGAACTTAAAATTTCACAGAAGATTTTTTACAAACATAAAGATATCAATGCCATGCAGGGTTTTGGAAGCATGAATGTTGTGTTCTGGAGAATGAAACCGCAACTTTTTATGTAAAATCACGAACTTGCACATTTATAGTTAGCACAACGAGTTAAATGAAAAAATACAAATTTTTTATCCGATATTATTGACGTGTAAAAAACTTCATGGTATTTTTATTTTTGGAAAAATGGAAATTATTTAAAGGCAAACTTGTTGAAAAGCAGGGACGCAAAGCCAGAAGGGGGCACCGGCAGATTTTGGCAGGTGTCCTTTTTGTATGCCAAAATGGGTGAAAAAACTGGCAGGGACAGGTTCTCTGTATACAGATAAAAGCAGGATGAAGAAGGCGAAGAGAGGATTTTATAAAATGCAAAATTATGAAGACAAAATATATTATTCTTTAGGTGAAGCTGTAACGGAACAGACACAAGCCATATCACAGGCCGTACAGAAAACACTGGAAAATAATGGCGGGGTAGGTATAATGACAG
>NZ_JBKVNQ010000115.1:0-3314 GCF_046967715.1 Hominisplanchenecus sp. | reverse complement strand
TTTTCATTCAGGGACTGTGCTGTGAAACCATGTTCTTTTGCAAACTCTGTAGAATTCATTACAAAGTTACAGATGTTGATGGCTGCTTTCTGAAGATCACCAAGGGAGATTACCTGCTCTGAAGAAACTTCTGCATCCCTGCTTACTTTGTAAGTAATGGTTGTATTTCTGCTTCCTGCCGTTACGGTTGCATAGCCCTGTTCAACCAGTTCTGCAATTTTTCCATTCAGTGCAACATTTTTGGCTACTGTTGTAGAAACTGTCATAGTTCCATTCAGATCCAGTTTATATCCGCCGAAGTTTGGAACTTCTTCCGGAACAGTGATCAGGTTACCCGTTCCGTCATCCACCTGTTTGTAACGTGTTTCCATATTTACATAGCCATCTTTTGTCCAGTCCGGTTCACTGATGAAAGCTTTCAGGATCTGGGATGCACCTTTACCAGGGCAAACAAGGTCGTTGCCTGCATGCATTTCGTACATTGGTACGGACTGTCCGCCGCCCCAGTCTGTCATGATCATTCCCTGGAATCCCCATTCGTCTCTTGCGAATGCGGTACACAGATCATAATCATCAGCTGCCGGTCTGCCGTTGTTCTGGTTGTAAGAGGTCATGATCGCCATCGGCTGTGCCTGTTTTACAACTGCTTCAAAACCTTTGAGGTAGATTTCACGGATTGCTCTTTCAGAAACTGTATTGTTCTCTGCATTTCTGTTTGTTTCCTGAGAGTTCAGTGCATAATGTTTGATAGTAACGCCAACGCCTTTGTTTGACTGTACGCCAAGGGTTGCAGCTGTACCGGTAATACCTACAACTACCGGATCCTCTGAATAGTACTCAAAGTTACGTCCGCACAGTGCGTTTCTGTGGATGTTCATACCAGGTGCCAGCCAGCATCCGATACCGAACTCTTCCATCTCTTCGCCAACGCCTTCGCCGTAAGCGTAGATCTGATCGATATCCCAGGTCTGTGCAAGCAGTGTACCGATCGGCCATGCGGTTGCGTACTGGTAATAGGTCTGATCGCCGTCTTCGTATCTCTGTGTAATACGAAGACCTGCAGGTCCGTCGGACAGGTTTACAGGGGTAAATCCTTTTACATCGTTTCTCCAGGTAGATCCTGCCACACCCTGTACCGTTTTGTCATTCGAATGTCCGTTTACCAGCTCTGCCAGTTCATTTAATGTCAGTCCGGATACGAACTGTTCCATGGAAATGCTTCCGATTGCTACATCTGCCAGTGTGTTTTTGCTGAAATCACCGTCAAATTTTTTAACGTGCTCGTTGTAAGTTACTGTATAATCAGAACTGTTTTTATTTCCTTTTTCAACACGGCTGATCTCGCCTGTTGCTCCGTCTTTGTTTTCTGCTTTCAGATACTGTGTCTCTGTTGTATCGGATACATATACATCGACATCTTCGTTTTCTTTGATGATTTCCGGTGCTTTGTAGCCTGTGAAATCAACTGCGATCGTAGATGCTGCTGCGATCTCATCTGCTTCACCATCGTATGTAATGGAAACAGCACCTTCGGTTGTCATCGGCTCGAGTGTCGGATATTTCTCATCATCTGCAACGTTCGGATTATCTTTTACCGGAACCATCAGATTGCTGTACTGTTCTGTGATCGTATCTTCCGCTACGCTGATCTTGCCTGCTACATGTGTGTTTCTGGAAGAATTACCGACACGGATGATGTAATCGCCGTCCTCCATCACGTATGCTGCCTTGTCTGTATCGTAAGATCCCATCTCTGTTGTATCGTATGTGATCGTCAGTACCTGAGATTCACCAGGTGCCAGTTCATCTGTCTTTGCATAGCCTGCCAGTTCCTGATATGGTTTGTCCAGATTGCCTTCCGGGGCTGAGAAGTAAACTTCTGCAACTTCCTTGCCGGATACGGTACCTGTATTCTTAACTTTTACTTTAACGGTTACTTTATCTTTGTCTGCTGTTACAGACTGTGTGCTCATTGCAAATTTAGTATAAGATCCGCCATAACCGAATTCGTAAGCTACGTCTTTACCAAAGGTATCATAATAGCGATATCCTACGAAAATATCATCGTTATATACTTCCTGGGCTGTATTGCCATCGTTGTTTGCAAAGGTTGCACTGGATGGGTTGTCATCGAAATTCACCGGCCAGGTATCGGTCAGTTTACCGGATGGATTTACGGTTCCGTTTAATACTTCTACCAGTGCGTCACCGCCAGTCATACCTGCCTGTGACATCAGGAGCATGGAATCCAGACCTTCTGTCTGATCAAAGAACTTCGTATCAATGATTCCGCCTACGTTCAGAACTACGATCACGTTGTCGAATTTCTGTCCCAGAACTGCCAGGTTTGCTTCTTCGTCTTCTGACAGGAAATAGTCACCTTTTGTTGCAGTACGGTCGCGGAACTCTCCGGAGTTACGGGAGATTACATAGATCGCAGTGTCTGTTTGCTCTGCTGCTGCATCTACTTTCTCCATTGCACCTTCAACGTCAGCATATTTTCTTTCATTTACCCAGGTTGATCCAAAGATACCGCCGCCGCTTGTATTGCCGCCATCACTCTTCCAGAGTGCCTGCATCTGATCGATCAGGTCGGTATCAACGATGTCGTATCCGGCATTTTCAAATCCCTGCTGGATCGTAACATTATCACGCTGGTTTACAGCACCGGAACCGGTACCACCTTTGATAGTGTTGTAAACACCCTGTCCAAACAGAGCTACTTTTGTGCCTTTTTTCGCTGAGATCGGCAGAGAGTTGTTCTTGTTCTCCATCAGAACCATACCCTGTGCTGCAATGTTTTTAGCCGCAGTTTTGTGATCGATTTCACGCTGGCTGATGTCCGGGTTTGTTGTAGCTGCCATCGCTGTCATGCTTCCGCCTAAGAGCATGGAAGCGGACAATGTGACTGCTATCACTTTTTTTGAAGTTTTCTTCATTCCTTTTCTCCTTTACTTTTTGTTTGATTGACATGTTTTCGCTTTCCTGTGTTTCCCATGTTAATTTTTTATCAACATCGGCTCATGTGTTTATATTTTATATAATTTTTGCACGAATTACTATGTAATATTATACGTTTCTATTGTAATTTTTTATGTTTTTCATACAGAATTATATTATTTTATATATGTTTTGCATAATTTATATCAAATATAAGATACTTCCCGCCTCTCTGTAAAAACAGGAAACAAAATTCAGAAAACAGCACAAAAGCAGCACGCAAATTCTTTTGCGTGCTGCTTTCTTATGCTTTCAGATCATACTTTTTACAGTAGCATCTTACTTTTGTTTTTATTTTTCTGCTGCTGTCTGCA
>NZ_JBKVNQ010000114.1:0-3460 GCF_046967715.1 Hominisplanchenecus sp. | reverse complement strand
CTTGTTATTACTCACCACTTGCAGAAGTGGGAGTCTTCTCGACTGAGATAAAAAAGTGGCTATCTCCTACACCCCTAGGAGATAGCCGTGTGTAATTTATAAACTTCATTTATAAGTTTCCGGTGGCAACCATCGGACATACGCAAACCCTCTGATTGCTTCTAAGATGATTATAAACTATTCACTTCCATTTTTCAAGTGAAAAAGTTTGAAGAGGCTGCCGTTTTCAGGCAGTCTCTTTACTTTCATTTTAAAATCCGCTATACTTGAAATCAATTACTTCTGCCCTTTATGGCAGCTTTTATATGGAGGTAGAAATGTTATGTTCCGTTTATGGGGGAAAATTTTTAAAGACAACCATATGCTTCGAGATACCGTCATAGAAGATGACCGAAACGATACACGCACACACAAAATCTTTGATTCTTTAGATCAGATCTGCTACGACTTTGATCTCGGCAAACCGATCTGGCTCGATTCCAATATTCAGGAATTCAAACGCCACAACAAAACTCGTTTTTACCAGGATAGTTTTATAGAAGAAATCCCCTTCGACTACCTTGAACTTCAGGTAATCGAAGAGGATTGACAACTGTTTCAGCTATGTGCATCCTGTGATATCGAATTGTTTGGTATCACAGGATTTTTTTGATATTTTCATAGACTCCGTCCAGCAGTCTTTCACGAGTCTCTTTCGGTGCCCAGGCAATATGAGGCGTAATGATCAGCTTGCCGCTGTCCTGGATCTGCCTTAATGGATTGTCCTCCCTCATCGGCTCTCCGTCCAGCACATCCAGAGCCGCTGCCGCAATCTTATTTTCCTGCAAAGCCCACGTAAGTGCTTCCTGATCCACGATCGCTCCGCGTGCCACATTGATAAAAATTGCGGACTTCTTCATCTTCTCAAAAGCCGCTCTGTCAAAAAGTTTTCTTGTGTCCGGGTTCAACGGTGCATGCACCGATATCAGATCCGAACGTTTCAGCAGTTCTTCAAAATCCACTCTCTCATACAGCTGATCGGTGTTCTTCCCGGATGTTGAATAATAAATAACGTTGCAGCCAAATTCCTGTGCATGGGATGCCACACGTTTTCCGATCGCTCCCATGCCGACAATACCCCAGGTCTTTCCGTCAAGCTCTGAAAATTTCTGCTCAAAATGAGAAAACTGAGCGGAGGTACAATACGCACCTGATTTTACATAGTGATCATAATAGGCCAGTTTATGCAGAACATAGAACATCAGTGCAAATGTATGCTGTGCCACTGCTTCCGTAGAATAGCCGGCTACATTCGCTGACAGGATGCCGTGGCTGTCTGTATATGCCCGGTCAATATTGTCCATTCCCGTAGCCGTTACGGCTACCAGTTTCAGATGCGAAGCACCTGCCAGCGTTTTTTCATTCATCGGAATTTTGTTGATCACAACAACATCTGCATCTTTTACCCGCTCCGGCACCAGTTCCACCGGTGTGTCTCTGTATTTTGTTACATGTCCCAGTTCGTCAAATCTGTCCAGATTTATGTCATCACCAAGCGATATGGTTTCCAGAAATACAATCTCCATAGCAGTTTCCTCTCTTTCGTAATGCTAGTCTGCAGGGGAAATCCCTGCTCCATTATGACAATAACTCTTTCAGAACTTCCCGTATCACACGTTCCTGCTCATCCGAATCCATCTGCCGCAGAATCTTCGCCGTCTGCTCTTTAGGTGTATCCGCCACAGCTGCTGTCTCACGGATACCCTCCCGGATTTTTCCGAGATTCTCCTTCAACTCCTGCTTGTCCCTGATGCCATCCTTGCTGTTCTTTACGCTCTTCTTTTTCCGTCCCGGCATGGAAACCATTTTTCCGAAATGTCCGGATACGTCTTCCGACTCAGCAGAAGCTGCCACTTCTTCTGACGATGCATTGCATTTTGCCATTTCCACCTGATTTGCCGGTTTTGAAAATTCCGCCAGTATCGGCTGCACCGGCTCCGGCTGTTTCTGTCTTGCAACAGAAGATTTTGCAGCCTGTACACCGGAAGAAGCATGAAGCACCAGCACATTATCCAGCTCGTCCTGCAAAGTAATCTCCAATGACTGTTTTGCAAATCCTGTATCCAGAACGCCAAAGACCAGAAGAAAAATTCCCTCCATCAGCAAAGTGCCTGTCAGATAAGTCTGACGCATGCCACCAACCGCCTGCGGCTGGCTGATATACCATCCGACCGCTCCCAGTGCTGCACATAATATGGCAGCCATCTGTGCCATCCGTTTCCAGGTATGCAAAGATCCTCCAAAAAGACGGTACTCCAGCAGATTTTTGCGTATAAATGCTTCCGTGTTAAAAGCATTGACCGTATTCTGTTTCATTCTGCATACGTTCTGATAACGCTGGCGAAGCTGTTTCATAAACTTACCTTTCGCCATGCCCTGCCTTCTGACATCTCTGAGCAGGTTTCCATACATCGAACGAAGTACCACCTGGCTGATCACTCCCCAGGCACAGATCAATGCCATTGTGTAGAACAATATTGTCTGCTGACTTAAAAACTGTAACATGGATAATCCCCCTTCTGATCCTGCTTGTTTTCATTTCACGTGTCGCTGCTGCAGCAGTCACATTCTCCGGATGAATGTTGCAGGCACATTATAGCCTCAGAATTTGCATTTGAAAAGCAGAATCGTTCGACAATTTCTGCTCTTATGGCTCGAAAATCGGGGGATTTTTTTATGAAGTTCTTCAGTTTTCGTTCTTTTTTCTACGCTTCTTTTGCAGCCAGATTCTTCATCATGCCGCGAACCAGTCTGACGCTGTGAGCAACTGCCTGCTTCTCAAACGTCGGATAATCCATGGATGCACTGTCATCTGCCTTATCTGAAATCGCACGCAGAACAACAAACGGCACTTTATTTAAGTGTGCAGTCTGTGCGATCGCAGCACCTTCCATCTCGGTACAGTATCCTGCGAAAAGTGTCGAAATGTTCTCTTTGGTTTCTTTGTCTGCGATGAACTGATCGCCGCTGACAACTCTTCCGTGAAATACCTGAATTTCCGGATTAACCTCTTCACATACTTTCTCAGCCAGATCCGCAAGTGCCTTGTCCGCCTCAAAAGAGAACACATCCATCTGCGGAATCTGTCCCTTCGGATAACCAAAGCTTACTGCATCCATATCGTGATGAACCAGATCGCTGGAAATAACCAGATCACCGATGTTGATCTCCGCTTTCAGAGAACCGGCGATTCCTGTATTGATCACTGCTTTTACATCAAACACATCGATCAGGATCTGTGTGCAGACCGCCGCATTTACCTTCCCAACACCGCTGCGTACCACAACAACATCTTGACCTTCCAGAATGCCCTCGCAGAATTCCATGCCTGCTTTTGTCAGCTGACGCGTAATCTGCATCTGCTCCTTCAGCTCTTTTACCTCAACTTCCATTGCTCCTATAATTCCAATTGTACCCATGT
>NZ_JBKVNQ010000113.1:0-3476 GCF_046967715.1 Hominisplanchenecus sp. | reverse complement strand
TCTCACCTCTGTTCCAGCATACCAAGGAAATCTTCTTCTGAAATGACAGGTATCTCTAATTCTTTTGCTTTCTTGTTTTTTGAAGTAGATGACTGTGTGTCATTGTTGATCAGATAATCCGTTTTTGAAGTGACAGAACCTGTGACTTTCCCGCCTTTTTCTTCAATTTTTGCTTTCAGCTCATTGCGGTTTGCAAAATGAATCAGTGAGCCTGTGATCACAAAATTCTTGCCTGCAAAGATCTGTTCTGTTTCATTTGGCACATATTTTTCCAGATGGATCTCCTCAAGCAGATCATCCAGCTGCTCTGCCCTTTTCGCATCCCGGAAATAATCGGCAACCGCTGCTCCGATCACCTCTCCAATGCCATCTATCCCCGCCATCGTCTCGGCATCTGCAGTGCGAATCTTTTCCAGGTCATAATCAAACGCCTTACAGATCATCTTCGCATTTGCAACGCCGATGTTCGGGATTCCAAGGCTGTAGATCAGCCGCGGCAGTGTCGTATTTCTTGCCTGCCCGATTCCCGCCATCAGTTTTTCGTAGGATTTTTCGCCAAATCCTTCCATCTCAACGATCGCATCTTTATATCGGGAAAGCCGGAAAATATCTGCAAATTCATGGATAAATCCGCTTCCGATAAATTTTTCCAGAGTCGCTTCCGACATTCCTTCCATATTCATCGCATCTCTGCTGACAAACAGTGCAAAAGATTTGATCTTCTTTGCCTGACACTCCGGATTGGTGCAGTATAAGGTCTCCACATCTGCCGTCCTCTGGATCCTGGTTACGCCGCCGCACACCGGACAGGTCTGCGGAATCTCTATGTTTCCGCTTCTGGTCAGGTTTTCGGCGATCTGCGGAATGATCATATTGGCCTTATAAACCTGAATGGTATCACCGATGCCAAGCTGCAGTGCCTTCATAATGCTGAGATTATGTACACTGGCACGGCTCACCGTTGTTCCTTCCAGCTCCACCGGTTCAAAAATCGCAACCGGATTGATCAGCCCGGTTCTTGACGGACTCCATTCGATCGAGAGCAGATGCGTTTCCTTTATCTCATCTGCCCATTTAAATGCAAAGGCATCTCTTGGAAACTTTGCCGTCCGTCCAAGGGAAATGCCATATGCGATGTCATCATAGATGGCTACCAGTCCGTCCGACGGAATCGGATTGTTCTCGATTTCTTCTGCAAACCAGGCAACGGTTTTCTCCACAGTCTCCCTTGTCACCATTTTGTGCTCTACCACATCGAATCCCTGCTCCGAAAGCCATGTAAACTGCTTTTCTCTGGAATTTTCAAAATCCACGCCGTCCGCACGCACCAGGGAGAATGCAAAAAACTGTACATGGCGTCTGGCAGTGATCTCATTGTTCAGCTGACGCACGGACCCACTGCACAGATTTCGCGGATTTTTGTATTTTGCATCCACATCTGCAATCTCTTCATTGATCTTCTCAAAATTTTTATAAGAAATAACCGCCTCTCCGCGAAGGACCAGCTCGCCCTTATATGGTATCGTAAGCGGAACATTTTCAAAAACTCTGGCATTATTTGTGATAACTTCCCCGATCTCACCGTTTCCGCGTGTGACTGCCTTAAAAAGCGTACCTTCACGGTATGTCAGTACGACGGTCAGTCCATCCATTTTCCAGGAGAGCAGCACTTTATGGGCACCGACAAAATCTTTCAGCACTTCGACTTCTTTTGTCTTGTCAAGAGAAAGCATCGGCTGCTCGTGTCGCTCTTTCGGAAGCTCTTCGAGCACTTCATAACCGACCTGTCTGGTCGGACTTCCTGCCAGGACGATCCCGGTCTCTTCTTCCAGTTTCTGGAGCTCGTCATACAGCCGGTCATACTCAAAATTGCTCATGATCTCACGGCTTTCCTGATAATAGGCTTTCCCTGCTTTTGTCAGAAGCTCTGTCAGCTCCTTCATCCTCTCGCGTTTTTTGTCCATGTTCCCCTCCTGCTCTTTCCCGCTTTTTTACTTCCTGCCCGTAACTGCCGGTAAAGTTCCTGCATTTCTGCTTCCGTCACATCCCGGTACTGTCCTTTTGGCAGATTACCAAGCTCAATGTTCATAACCCTTACCCGCACCAGTTTCTTCACACGACAGCCACAATACTCGCACATACGACGGATCTGTCGGTTCAGTCCCTGCGTCAGAATGATACGGAAGCGGTATTTTCCGATCTTTTCCACCTTGCACGGTCTGGTTCTGGCATCCAGAACCGGGATCCCACCCCGGCTCATCTGCTCGACAAATTCTTCTGTAACCGGTTTATCCACCGTCACCAGATATTCTTTTTCGTGATAATTACCGGCACGCATGATCTGATTGATGATATCTCCGTTGTTTGTCACCAAAAGCAGTCCTTCGGAATCTTTATCCAGCCTTCCAACTGAAAAAACGCGTGTCGGATACTGAAGCACATCCTCCACGGTCACATCGTTCCAGCGTCTGTCCGTCGTGCAGACTACGCCCTCTGGTTTGTGAAACGCCAGCAGAACCATTTTCTGCCCTCTGCTGCATCGTTTTCCGTTGACGGTAATCTCCATCTCGTCCGTTACCTTCCTGCCATTTTCTGCACGCACGCCGTCCACAAATACTTTTCCTTCTTCGATCAGGCGGTCTGCTTCACGCCTTGAGCAGACGCCCGCCTCACTTAAATATTTGTTCAGCCGCACTTCCTGGTGTATATCTTTTTCTTCGAACTCTTTTCTCATGCGATTTTCTTTTTTTGCCGGCATGTTCTTCTCTCCCGCTCTTTTAAAAGTATAGTACAGTATAACACGTTGTACAACTGCCGTCAAACACTCTCTTTTATCCGTTTTTTGCACTCTTTTTTTCTTTTTTTCGACAATAATTCTGCAAAATCCGAATATTCTTTTCTTCAAGATTTAAAAATTCCCGGGCAATCGTTTCAGACTCTTTTCCGCAAATTTCCAGCTTCTGCGTTGCTTTCTGCATATCACTTCTGCGAAGCCGTTCTTCTTTTGCCAGCATATTCGCCATATATCCGGTATTTACATTTAATGCCGTCTTCGCCTGCAGCATTCCCCACCGCTTCGCCCGCTCCATCACACCAAGCAGCGGCGGAACATTTCCCGTCTCAAACAGACAGTTTGCCGCCTTTTCTTTGATCCCGGAATAGCCTGCCGCCTGTATGTTCAGATCCAGTGCCAGCTCATCGTCATAGACCTTTCCCAACACAGTATAAATATCCTGAAGCGACCTGCTCGTATTTTTCACAATGGTTTCCAATAACTCCTGTTCCGCATAAGAAATCATATCCTGCCTCCTTGCATCATCTCTCTGCCTTTTTGCTGATTTAGGATATGCATTTTCTTTTTTTCTATACTTCAGCTTTTCATACTGCACTCATTGAATCTGAGTATGCTGTATTCTCTCACAGTGAACTACCCATTGTCTAAAGCCAATGGGCTTCCTGCTTCGCAGACCTCGTAA
>NZ_JBKVNQ010000112.1:0-3554 GCF_046967715.1 Hominisplanchenecus sp. | reverse complement strand
AAGCAGAGGTACGTGAGGCGATCCTAGGTTTTGTCGCAGAAAATGCACCGGTTCCGCCGATGTACTCCGCACTGAAAGTGAATGGAAAAAAGCTCTGCGATCTGGCAAGAGAGGGAAAAACCGTAGAGAGAAAAGCGAGAAAGATCAAGATTCTGGAAATTACGATCGATCAGATCGCCCTGCCTTTTGTCACCATGACCGTTACTTGTTCTAAGGGAACATATATTCGCACACTTTGCCATGACATCGGAGAAAAGCTTGGCTGCGGCGGATGCATGGAATCACTTCTCCGCACCCGTGTCAGCAGTTTTACATTAAAAGACAGCCTGAAACTTCCTGAAATCGAAAAATTGCAGGAATCAGGAAAAATCGAACAGATTCTGATGCCGGTCGATGCTGTTTTTATGCAGTATCCGTGCGTATCGATCCTGGAAGAGCAGGAAAAGATCCTAAGAAACGGCAATCCGTTTCGTGTTCATGAGATACAGAACCTTTTGCCGGAAGGGCAGAACGTGGATGAGCTGAAAAAGGACAGGATCCGCGTGTACGATGCCGGCGGACAGTTCTGTGCGATCTATGAATACCGGGAAGAAAAAGGCATGTTTTTTCCGGTAAAAATGTTTTTATAAAATAGGAATGTGATTATGGAATACATGAAGGGAATTGACGGACTGTATATCCCGGAGGAGACAGCCGTTACACTTGGAAAATTTGATGGCGTGCACAGAGGGCATCAGAAGCTTCTGTCCCGCATTCTGGAAAAAAAGAACCTGAAAAGCGTAATGTTTACCATCAACGGCAGAAAAAGCGGATTTGTTCTGACGGACGAAGAAAAACGGTTCATGTTGGAAAAAACGGGACTTTCTTATCTGATCGACTGTCCGTTCATTCCGTCGGTATCCGGTATGGAGGCAGAGGATTTTGTAAGAGAAATCCTCGTGAACCGGCTGCATGCCAAATCAATTGTTGTCGGAAAAGATTTTCATTTTGGTTATAAACGAGGCGGAGATGCCACTCTTCTTCTCTGGCTCCAGAAAAAATATGGTTTTCAGGTCGAAGTCGTAGAGAAAGAGCAGTATAAAGGCAGAGATATCAGCAGTACCTATGTCAAAGAAGCCCTGGAAGCAGGCGATATGGAACTGGTCAATGATCTTTTGGGCTATCGCTATTTTATTTCCGGTGAAGTGCTTCACGGCAGGCAGATCGGCCGGACACTTGGCATGCCGACCACCAATCTGGTACCGAGCACCAAAAAACTGCTTCCGCCAAACGGTGTCTATCTTTCCAGGACACGCATCGGTGAGCAGGCATATTACGGTGTGACAAACATCGGCTACAAACCGACCATCGGTGAGACGTTCCGCGGAGTAGAAACGTACCTGTTTGATTTTGACGGAGATCTCTACGGAGAAAATATCGATGTAGAACTTTGGAAATTTAAACGGCCAGAGATGAAATTTGACTCTGTCGAACACCTGAAAAATCAGATGCAGGCGGATATTGCTTTTGGAAAGGAGTACTTCTTTGAAAAATAGTATCGGGATGCTTGGCGATCTTATGATGCTGCTTGGCGTGATCTTTATTTTTCTGGGATTTCTGTGCAGACGCTACCGCAACATTCATGCAAAATATAAAGGGCAGGCAGAAGCAACGGTCGTTGAGATCGTGGCCGGCCATCCGGATGAAAAGGGTCTGCAGGAAGGCGTCCATAACTATTTTTATCCTGTCTTTGCTTACTATGCAGACGGCGTGCTGATACGGAAACGGTATCGCTACGGCAGCAATCCCTGCAAATTTGTGCTGAATCAAAAAGTGAATATCAGATACAAGATTTCAAATCCATCGATTTTTATCATAGAAAGAGGAAATTATCTGGAGAGACGGGCAAAAATCCTCTATTATCTCGGGATTTTCCTGGTTCTTGCCGGAACATTTATTTTTATTTTATTTGCTAACCGAAAATGGTTGACGTAGTTTATCATACTGTGCTATACTTAACAAGTATGAATTAAGCCGATATTCAGAGCTGAGGACGACTCCGACCCTGTTCTTAGTATCCGGCGTGTGAAAAACAAGGAGGAAATATCATGATTTCAAAAGAAAAGAAAACAGCTATTATCGCAGAGTATGCAAGAAAAGAAGGAGATACAGGTTCACCGGAAGTACAGATCGCTATCCTGACAGCACGTATTCAGGAGCTGACAGAGCATCTGAAAAATCATCCGAAGGATCATCACTCCAGACGTGGTCTGCTGAAAATGGTTGGACAGAGACGTGGTCTGCTTGCTTACCTTAAGAAAACAGATCTGGAAGGATACCGTGCACTGATTGCAAAACTTGGTATCAGAAAATAATCTGGGAATCACAGGGGGACGGAACGATTTCCGTCCCCTGTTTACGTTGCTTGAAGTATGCGTAAACTTCCAGAATGGTTTCTCCTGACAGAAACCGAGCCGGCAGCTGCTTTACATTCCGAGACCACTGAAAAGTATTTTAACGATATATTTTGATGATAAAATGTTTTTCAGTTGTTTCGGAGAGGCTGCCGTAAAAGCAAAACAAATTCAGAGAAAAAGAAAAGGAGAGTAATTATGTACAAAAGTTTTTCTATGGAACTTGCCGGAAGAACTCTGACCGTTGATGTCGGAAGAGTGGCAGCACAGGCAAATGGTGCGGCATTTATGCATTACGGCGATACTACCGTATTATCAACCGCTACTGCATCCGAAAAGCCTCGTGAAGGGATTGATTTCTTCCCTCTGAGTGTGGAATACGAAGAGAAAATGTATGCCGTTGGAAAGATTCCGGGCGGCTTCAACAAACGTGAAGGAAAGGCTTCTGAAAATGCGATCCTGACATCCCGTGTCATTGACCGTCCGATGCGTCCGCTTTTCCCGAAAGATTACCGCAACGATGTAACTCTGAACAACATGGTTATGTCTGTTGACCCAGACTGCAGTCCGGAGCTGACTGCAATGCTTGGTTCTGCGATTGCAACTGCTATTTCTGATATCCCGTTTGACGGACCGACTGCTACCACACAGGTAGGTCTGATCGACGGTGCGTTCGTATTCAATCCGACCTCCGCACAGCGTCAGGTTTCTGATATGGCTCTGACGGTTGCATCTACCAGAGAAAAAGTCATCATGATCGAAGCCGGTGCAAATGAAGTACCGGAAGATAAGATGATCGAAGCAATTTTTGCGGCACATGAAGTCAATCAGCAGGTGATTGCATTCATTGACAAGATCGTTGCAGAGTGTGGAAAAGCGAAACACAGCTATGAAAGCTGTGCTGTACCGGAAGAACTGTTTGCAGCCATCAAAGAGATCGTAACACCGGAACAGATGGAAGAAGCTGTGTTTACCGATGATAAACAGACAAGAGAAGCAAACATCCGTGAGATCAAAGATAAACTGGAAGAAGCTTTTGCCGAGAATGAAGAATGGCTTGCTGTTCTGGATGAAGCTGTTTATCAGTATCAGAAAAAGACGGTTCGTAAGATGATCTTAAAAGACCACAAACGTCCGGACGGCCGTGCGATCACACAGATC
>NZ_JBKVNQ010000111.1:0-3786 GCF_046967715.1 Hominisplanchenecus sp. | reverse complement strand
AAGTAGGAATGAAACATAAAGGTTTATAACTTTTTATAAGTTTTCAGTAACGGTAACAAAAGATGGATATGACAATCCGACCAAGAAGGTTAAGAGGAAACGATACACTCAGAAGAATGGTGAGAGAGACGAGAATGGATAAGTCTTCCCTGATCTATCCGATGTTTGTAAAAGAAGGGAATGACATCCGGGAGGAGATCCCGTCCATGGACGGACAGTACCGTTACAGTGTGGACTGCATGGGATTTGAACTGGAGCGGCTGTTAAATGCCGGTGTGAAAAATGTGATGTTTTTTGGCATCCCGGATCAGAAAGACGAAGTGGGAAGCGGAGCCTACAACGAAAATGGCATTGTGCAGAGAGCACTTCGGGAAGCAAAAGAAAAATTCCCGGAACTGTATCTGATCACGGACGTTTGTATGTGCGAGTACACATCACACGGACACTGCGGCATGTTGTGCGGACACGATGTGGACAATGATAGGACGCTGGATTTGCTTGCAAAGACCGCTCTTTCTCATGTGGAAGCCGGAGCAGATATGGTAGCACCATCCGATATGATGGACGGTCGTGTGCGTGCGATCCGTACGATGCTCGATCAGGCGGGACATACAGGCACACCGATCATGTCTTATGCCGTGAAATATGCATCCGCCTTTTATGGTCCATTCCGTGAAGCGGCAGGTTCTGCTCCGTCTTTTGGTGATCGCAAAACATATCAGATGGATTTTCATAATAAAAGAGAAGGCATCAAAGAGGCTCTGCTCGATGTCGAAGAGGGAGCGGATATCATTATGGTAAAACCGGCGATGGCTTATCAGGATGTGATCACAGAAGTGCGAAAAGTGGTCAACACACCGGTTGCAGCCTACAGCGTCAGCGGAGAATATGCTATGGTAAAAGCAGGAGCCAAACTAGGCTATATTGATGAAGAACGGATCATCGGTGAGATGGCAGTCGGTGCTTACCGTGCCGGAGCTGATATTTATCTTACCTATTTTGCAAAAGAGATTGCAAAAATGATGGATGAAGGGAAGATTGGATGATGACAAGATCAGAAGAACTTTTTAAAAAAGCAGTTACTTTGATGCCGGGTGGCGTGAACAGCCCGGTGCGTGCTTTTGGAAGTGTTGGCAGCACGCCGCGTTTTATTGAACAGGCAAACGGTGTTTATATGACCGATGTCGATGGAAACAAATATCTGGATTTTATCGGTTCCTGGGGACCGATGATCCTCGGACACAACCATCCGGCGATCAAAGAAGCCGTGATCAAAGCATGTGAAAAAGGACTGAGTTTTGGAGCCGCCACTGAAAAAGAAGTAGAGATGGCAGAGCTGATGACAGATGTGATCCCGTCACTTGAAATGGTGCGTATGGTCAATTCCGGAACAGAAGCCGTGATGAGTGCCATCCGTGCAGCCAGAGGTTATACAAGAAGGGATAAGATCGTAAAATTTACCGGATGCTATCATGGACATTCCGATGCACTTCTGGTAAAAGCAGGTTCCGGAGTTATGACAGCCGGAATCCCGGACAGTGCCGGTGTACCGGCAGGATGTACACAGGATACGTTATCTGCCATTTACAATGATCTGGCAAGCGTAGAGGCACTGTTTGACGAATATCCAAAGGAAATTGCTGCCGTGATCGTAGAGCCGGTGGCAGCCAATATGGGCGTTGTTCCGCCGAAAAAGGGATTTCTGGAAGGACTTCGAAAACTCTGTAGCGAGCATGGAAGCGTTCTGATCTTCGATGAAGTGATCACCGGATTCCGACTTGGACTTCAGGGTGCACAGGGCTATTTTGGTATCGATGCTGATCTTGTGACATACGGCAAGATCATCGGAGCCGGCATGCCGGTCGGAGCTTACGGCGGCAGACGCGAGATCATGGAGATGGTCTCACCGGTCGGAGCGGTTTATCAGGCAGGAACCTTAAGCGGCAATCCGGTTGCCATGGCAGCAGGCATTGCACAGCTTACCATTTTGAAAAACAATCCGCAGATTTATGAAGAACTCAATCAGAAAAGCGATACTTTCTTTGAAACCATGAAAGAAAATGCCAGAAAGAACGGACATGCATGGCAGGTAAACCATGTCGGCTCAATCGGTTCCCTGTTTTTCACAGAACAGCAGGTTGTTGACTATGCTTCCGCAAAAACCTCAGATACTGCTGAGTATGCACGGTATTTTAAATATATGCTGGACAATGGAATCCATCTTGCACCGGCACAGTTTGAAGCCATGTTTGTGTCAGCGGCACATACGGAAGAAAATCTGGCTTATGCACTGCAGAGGGCGGAGAATTTCTTAATGTGCAAATGAACGAATTCCCCGAAGAGCACGTAAAAGTGTCTTCTTTGGAATTCGTTCATTTTGCACATTGCCAAAAGTTACTGGCCTGCCAGAGGTCATTGAAGCGGAAAATAGAACAGCCATGATGAATTCGAAAACAAACCGAACAGGAAACGCAGCGTGTCAGCAGATTGTTTTCGAATCATTATGGCGTTCTGTTTTTTTACTTTGCAGATTGCTTTTCTGATAAATAGTTTTCAATTTTCGTATCAAAATTATCATTTTGGGGAGTATTGTCAATGAAAAATCCTCATAACTATATTTAAGAAAACCGTAAGAAAATACACATTGACAAACAATATTATATGATATATAGTATTGAAAAGAAAATAGTATCAGGAGGAAGCTATGGTTTTTAATACAGGGGCGGCACTTCTGGATGCCATTGTACTGGCCGTTGTGTCGAAAGAGGAAGCGGGTACTTACGGATACCGCATCACCCAGGATGTCCGAAAAGCGATCGATGTCTCAGAATCGACGCTGTATCCGGTGCTTCGCAGGCTTTTGAAGGATGACTGTCTTGAAGTCTATGATATGGAATTTGGCGGTCGAAACCGGCGTTATTATAAAATTACAGAACGCGGGATGGCCCAGCTTCAGCTGTATAAGACAGAGTGGAAAGAGTACTCAGCCAGGATTGGCAATATTTTTGACGGAGGTGAACTTTAAGTGGGCAGGAAAGAGTTTATGGAACAACTTGCGGCACTTCTTGGTGATATTTCACCGCAGGAGCGGGAGGAAGCACTGGATTATTACGAGCGGTATTTTGATGAAGCAGGAGATGACCTGCAGCAGGCAATCGACCATCTGGGAAGCCCGCAGAAGGTGGCACAGGATATCAAAAGTGGATTAAAAGGGGAGTACTTTTATACAGAAAACGGTGCAGAAAGTGCAGCATCCGATACAGAAAGCAAGACACCGGCTTTTTATGTGGAGGAGGAAAAGAAAGGCGACAGAGCAAAAGCATCTGCTGCAAAGTGGTCATTCTGGAGCTGGTGGGAAGATCAGAACACGATCATGAGGGTGATTTGGTTTGCACTGGCACTGGCGATTCTGATCCCGGCTGCAGGAGCCGTTCTTGGAACAGCAACCGGTCTGCTTGGAGGACTGATCGGGATCGTGGTTGGCATATTCGGACTGATCATTGGGATTCTGGCCGGAGCACTTGGCATTATGATCGCGGCTTATATATTTGGAGCAGTCAGTATTGTTTACGGAGCCGTGATGCTGTTTGTAAACCCATTTCGCGGTCTGATGTCCCTCGGCCTTGGATGTATCGGCCTTGCCGTTGGGATTTTTATGACATTTCTGTGCATATGGCTTTATCTGAAAATGCTTCCGGTTCTGATCCGGATGGCAGGAAAAGCACTTCATAAAATTTTTTCGGGAAGGAGCAGGATGGCATGAAAAAACGGACGAAAATCGCACTT
>NZ_JBKVNQ010000110.1:0-3820 GCF_046967715.1 Hominisplanchenecus sp. | reverse complement strand
AGATCGCAGAGCTTTTTTCCATTCACTTTCAGTGCGGAGTACATCGGCGGAACCTGTGCATATTCTCCGACAAAACCAAGGATCGCCTCACGTACCTCTGCTTCCGATACGGCTGCGTCCTTCTGTTCCAGGATTTCGCCTGTCATATCCTGTGTATCCGTGACGATGCCAAGGTGCAGAACGGCCTGATAGGTTTTATCTTTATCTGTTAAAAGCTCACACACTTTCGTTGCTTTTCCAAGACACACCGGCAGCACACCTTCTGCTGCCGGGTCCAGGGTTCCGGTGTGTCCGATCTTTTTCTGTTTTAAAATCCCGCGGAGTTTTGCAACGACATCGTGTGAGGTATAGCCCTGTTCTTTGTATACATTCAGAATTCCGTTAAAAGTGTTCTTCTGTGGTGTCACTGTATTTCCTCCGGCATCTGTTTTGCAATCTCTCTGGTCAGGTTGTTTACCACATCATGCATGGAACCCTGCATGGTACATCCGGCTGCACGCACATGACCGCCGCCGCCGAAAAACTGTGCCACTTTCTGCACATCGATATAGGACTTTGAACGCATGCTGACTTTGTATTCCTGCGTGTTGGCCTCATACAGGAAAATAGCAACCTCTACGCCCTCCGTATTGCGAAGCAGTGCAGAAATACCGTCAAGATCCGTCGGGGTCACGCCGTAGAAATCAATGTCACGCTGACGCAGTCCGCTGATGATACATCTGCCGTCCATCAGCCGCATGCTCTCAAGCAGGGCACGCCCTGTGATCTGGTGCTGAAGGTATGTTTTTTCGAAATACGTTTTATCGAGAATGTCGGTGAATGCAATGCCTTTGTCCATCAGTTTTCCGGCAATCTGCATCGTTTTGGAAGAGGTGCAGGTATACTGGAAGACACCGGTATCGTGGGCGATTCCCATATAAAGAGCCTCTGCAATATTTTTGCCGATCTTATCTTCATCCAGAATATCATAGATCAGTTCACAGGTAGAACTTGCCTCTGCTTCGATATAATTGGTCTGTGCATAGCCTGGGTTGCTGATATGGTGGTCAATGCAGACCGTGCGTTTTGCAGTGTCAAAATATTTTGCAGACGCTCCGAGACGCTGCTTGTCCCCGGCATCCAGTGCAATGAACAAATCGTATACTTTCTCTTCCTCACAGGAATGTATGATCCGGTCGCTTCCTTCCAGAAACTTAAAAGAATCACGGATTTCTTCCAAATAGACCGTTGGCTGAACATCCGGAAATTCCTGCTGTATGTAGAGATAAAGTCCGATACAGGAGCCGACACAGTCGCCGTCCGGCCGAATATGGCCGGAGATCGCAACGGTCTTTGTATCCTGTAAAATTTCAGAAAGTTTAATCTTCATGCTCATCCTCTCTCTTTTCAGAATGACTGTTTACATCATCGATCAGTTTTGACATGCTAACACCATATTCAATGGACTGATCCAGCACAAAACGGATTTCCGGCGTATTACGGAGATTGATCGTATGTGCCAGTTTTCGTCTGATAAATCCTTCTGCACTTTTCAGACCTGCAATGGTATCCTGCTGGGCCTGTTCATTGCCCAGCACGCTGATCCATGCTTTGCAGGTCTTCAGATCCGGTGCAACTTCCACCGCAACGACTGATGTCATCGGATGGATTCTCGGATCTTTGATCTCCCCGCGGATGATATTTGCCAGTTCACGCTGTACTTCACCATTGATGCGGGTGTTTTTAATACTATGCTTTCTCATATTGGCAAAACCTGCTTTCCTATCTTGGTACTTCTACCATAATATATGCTTCTACCTGATCCAGTTCGTGGACATCATTGAATTTCTCAAATACAAGACCACATTCGTATCCGGCTCTTACTTCTTTTACATCATCTTTGAATCGTTTCAAGGATGCCAGCGGTCCTTCAAAGATCTGTGTTCCTTCACGGGTAATACGGACAGAGCAGCCTCTCTGGAACGTACCGTCCAGCACATAGGAACCGGCGATGGTTCCGACACCGGAAGCTTTGAACAGCTGACGTACTTCTGCGTGTCCGATGACTTTTTCTTCGAAGATCGGATCCAGCATGCCCTTCATAGCTGCTTCTACATCTGCAATCGCATCGTAGATGACACGGTACAGTCTTACGTCCACACCTTCACGCTCTGCTGTTGCCTTTGCAGTTGCATCCGGACGAACGTTAAATCCGATGATGATCGCATTGGATGCACTTGCCAGGCTGACATCGGATTCGTTGATCGCACCGACACCGCCGTGGATGATCTTGACAACGACTTCATCGTTGGAAAGTTTCAGAAGACTCTGTTTTACGGCTTCTACAGAACCCTGTACATCTGCCTTTACAATGATGTTCAGTTCTTTGAGGTCACCTGCCTGGATCTGTGAGAACAGGTCATCCAGAGACATTCTTGCCTTTGTCTCTTCGAGCAGTCGTTCTCTTCCTTCACTTACGAAGGTTTCTGCAAAGTTTCTTGCTTCCTTGTCATTTTCGCATGCAACAAAGATCTCACCTGCGTTTGGTACATCGGAAAGACCAAGGATCTCTACCGGAGTAGAAGGACCTGCCTCTTTTACTCTTCTTCCCTTGTCATCCATCATCGCACGGACTTTGCCATAGCTGGAACCGCATGCTACCGGATCACCGACATGCAGCGTACCCTTCTGAACCAGAACCGTTGCTACCGGACCTTTTCCTTTATCCAGCTCAGCCTCGATGATCAGACCTCTTGCTGCACGGTTCGGGTTTGCTTTCAGTTCAGAAACTTCAGCAGTCAGAAGGATCATCTCAAGCAGTGTGTCGATACCTTCGTGTGTATGGGCAGATACCGGAACAAAGATCGTACTTCCGCCCCAGTCTTCCGGAATCAGTTCATACTCGGAAAGTTCCTGTTTTACACGGTCGATGTTGGCACTTGGCTTATCGATTTTGTTGATCGCAACGATGATCTCTGTGCCGGCTGCTTTTGCATGGTTGATCGCTTCTACAGTCTGCGGCATTACACCGTCATCTGCTGCAACAACCAGGATCGCAATATCGGTTGCATTTGCACCACGCATACGCATGGCAGTAAATGCTTCATGTCCCGGTGTATCCAGAAATGTGATCTTCTGTCCGTTGATATCTACGACATAAGCACCGATGTGCTGAGTAATACCGCCAGCTTCTTTTGCGATCACATGCGTGTTACGGATCGCATCCAGAAGAGAAGTCTTACCGTGGTCAACGTGACCCATAACACAGACTACAGGCGGTCTTGAAACCATGGTGCTCTCATCTTCCTCTTCTTCATGAAGAAGCTCTTCGATCACATCTACTTTTTCTTCTTTTTCTGCGATGCAGTTGAACTCCAGTGCAATCTCTTCTGCTTTTTCAAAATCGATCTCCTGGTTTACCGTTACCATAACACCTTCCAGGAAGAGCTTTTTGATGATCGCAGATGCCTGAATCTTCATAGCGTCAGCCAGCTCTTTGATCGTCATGGTTTCCGGAAGTGTGATGGTTTTGATTTCATCTTCCTTCTTCTCCTGTACCGGTGGTGTCGGCTGTTTTACCTGCTGCTTGTTATTCTTTCCGCCGCGGCCGTTATTATTCTTGGAATTATTTTTTCCTCCCTGACCCAAACGGTTGCTCTTGCTCTCGAATTTATCAACTTTATCCTGACGGTCGTTTCTTCCGCGGTCATTGCGGTTTCTGGATTCTTTGGTGATCGGTTTTTCTATCACTGCGGAACCGCCGTCCATACGGCTTCCCTGATTTCTTCCGCCGGATGGTCTCTGACCGTCATTTCTGCGTCCCTGACCCTGATTTCTGGAG
>NZ_JBKVNQ010000109.1:0-3828 GCF_046967715.1 Hominisplanchenecus sp. | reverse complement strand
AATTCAACAGTTATTTATATACTTTTATAAGTTTTATTCAGCTGTTCTTTACCTCCTAATGTTTTGCCTGGTGTCAGGATCAAAAGATATTATACGAAAAACTTTCGTATTTTTCTTATCCTGTCATCATTTCATAAGTTTCTTCAGAAGATCCACCAGCTCATCAATCGCTTCGTCTTTTCCATTGCGGATGTCCTCTGCCACGCAGGTATGGATATGATTGGACAGCAGGACTTTATTGAAACTGTTGAGTGCAGAATTGATCGCCGAAACCTGTACCAGAATATCGGCACAGTAGGCATCTTTTTCCAACATTCCTCTCACACCGCGAACCTGCCCTTCGATGCGGCTTAAACGATTGATCAGATCTTTATATTCTTTTTCTGAGCGTTCCTTTTTTCGCTCAGAACACTGACAGCAGCATGTTTTTTCTATCTGTTCCCTGTTTTCTTCCATTTCATTCACTTCCTTTTCTTATATACCCCTATTAGGTATTTTTCGTATTGCATTATATACCCCCATGGTGTATTTTTCAAGTCCTTTTCCTGAAAAAATTTATGCATTAACGGATATCAGGATATAAAGAATGAACATTCATGTAAAGCTCACAGAGCTTCGCATTGCTCATGTCACGCAAAAAAGGCAGGATTTCTCCCGCCTGTTTTTTGTCTGAATTCTTTATTTTGATACCTGTTCTGTTTTGCTTATATGAAAAATTCTTCCGCTGCTCTGATAAAACTTCCGGTATCTTCCACACCGGCTGTCTCATACGGAGAATGCATCGCAAGCTGCGGAAGTCCGATATCTACCGTATTCATCGGTACCTGCGTATTCGAAATATTTCCAAGGGTCGATCCGCCCGGCACATCGGAGCGATTCACAAAGGTCTGGTATTTTACGCCTGCCCGGTCACAGAGATCCTTGAATTTTGCCGCTGACACCGCATCGGTACAGTATTTCTGGTTGGCATTGTATTTGATGACAATTCCGCCGTTTGGCAGCGGCCGGTTCACCGGATCTGCCTTTTCTATGTAATTTGGATGCAGTGCATGGGCATTATCCGCCGAGATCATAAAACTGCCTGCCAGCGTCATCAGATATTCTTCATACGTTCTGCCAAGGCCATCGTTGATCCTTCGAAGCGTATCTTTTAAGAAAGTAGAAGCTGCCCCCTGCTTTGTTCCGCTTCCGACTTCTTCGTTATCCAGAACACAGTGCACCGCAATGCTCTCCTCGTGCTTTCCGGCAAGCATTCCTTCCATCGAAGCAAACGCACACTGCAGGTCATCCAGCCTTGGTGCCGAAACAAATTCTCTGTCTGCACCCCAGATCGTACCCTCCGTCCGATTATAGAGGAACAGATCATGTGCAAGAATATCCTCTGTACTCACTTTAAGTTCTTCTGCAATGATGTTTAAAAGCTCCGGTCTGGAATCTCCGCACCCGAGAAGCGGCAGCAGATCTTTCTGCGGATTGTAAGACACGCCTTTGTTTGCCTCCCGGTTCATGTGGATTGCCAGACTTGGGATCATGACCAGATCCCGGTCGATATTGACCAGTTCCTCTTTCAGACTGCCGTCACGCCTTACAACCACTCTGCCCGCTACCGACAGCGGCCGGTCAAACCACGGTGCCATCAGCATACCGCCATATCCTTCCACATTCAGTTTTGTGTAGGCATTTTCTACCCGCATTTCCGGATTTTCCTTGATCTTAAAAGCCGGAGAATCGCTGTGGCTGGCGATAATATGAAACTTCCGACACTCCTTCTTTGGAATCGAAAATGCAATCAATGCCGAATGATTTCTTGTTACGATATATTTCCCGCCCGGCTGTAACTTCCAGTATTCCTGCTCTGAAAGAAGCTGATATCCGTTTTCTGCAAATTTTTTCTCCATCTCTGCCGTTGCCTGAAAAGCCGTCGGACTTTTTTTGATAAAGGCAAGGAGAGATTCTGTTGTTTTGTAATGCATATAGCTACCTCACTGTTTTATCTATTATTTGGAAATTTTTAAAATTTATCTCAAATGAATCTGATAAATAAAATACCACAATATCTGTTAGAATACGCTGTTCAGTTTCTCTTATTATACTGCAACTTCCAAAAATATGAAAGCAGGAGTAATGCGATATATTTCTTCAATTTATAAGTTTTCAGGAAATAAAAACAGTATTTCATCAAGAACAATTTAGTGCAAATAATGTAAAATTCGATTCAATCAAAAAAATATTTAGGAGATGGAATGGTGGTATTTCAATTCACGAGGTCAATTTCTGACAGAAACATAAAACACGAGTGTGTGAAACTTTTTCTGTAAATTAACAAATAATAGGTTCTTCTATGATAAAAAATCATAGGAGGGCCTTTTATTATGGCCAGACAAAAGAAACCGGTACATCGAGTACAAATGACGGAAGGAAAAAGAAATATTATCCACCGGCTTCTTGAAGAGTATGATATTCAAACGGCTGAAGATATTCAGGATGCCCCGAAAGATCTTCTTGGTAGAACAATCAAAGAAATGATGGAAGCCGAAATAGATAACCACCTTGGCTACAAAAAATCATTTCCATGTATGCAAAAGGAATGACTACCCGCCGGATTTCGGAAACGATTGAGGATATTTACGGATTTGAAACATCAGAAGGCTTTATTTCTGATGTAACAGACAATATCCTGTCACATATTAAAGACTGGCAAAATCGCCCGTTAGATGAGGTGTATCCTATTCTCTACATTGATGCGATCCATTACTCTGTTCGTGATAATGGCGTTATCCGCAAACTTGCTGCTTACGTGATTCTTGGCATCAACATGGAAGGAAAAAAAAGGTTCTTACCATTTCAGTAGGCGATAATGAAAGTGCGAAATACTAGCTTTCGGTTATGAACGAATTGAAAAACCGGGGTGTAAAAGATGCTTTGATCATTTGTGCGGATGGACTTACCGGTATAAAAGAAGCGATCACTGCCGCTTTTCCGAAAACGGAATATCAGCGTTGTATCGTACATCAGGTACGAAATACTTTAAAATACGTTCCTGATAAAGACAGAAAAGCATTTGCCACAGATTTAAAAACGATTTACCAGGCTGCTGATGAAAAGAAAGCTCTGGCCGCATTAGACAGAGTAACAGAAAAATGGGCACCAAAATATCCGAATTCCATGAAACGCTGGAAGGATAACCGGGATGCAATTTCACCTATTTTCAAGTTTTCAGCAACGGTCAGAAAGGTAATCTATACGACAAATGCCATTGAATCCCTGAATTCCACATATCGTAAGCTGAACCGTCAGAGAAGCGTTTTTTCGAGTGATACAGCACTCCTAAAAGCATTATACCTTGCTACTTTTAAAGCAACGAAAAAATGGACAACAACGGTTCGCAACCGGGCACAGGTATATGGGGAACTGAGTATTATGTATGAAGGACGCCTGCCCGAATAGGCGACTCAGAATATAGCAAGACCGGCGGATTTTTCGCCTGCTCTTGACATACAAATTTATAGCTGTTATATATAAAACAAGAGCGAAAAGCTCAATAAATAAACTTTTCGCCTTGCATTATCATAGAAGAATCTTACTTACAGACTTTTCTTTATAGTCTCTAAAACACTACTCCAGCAGATATTTCAATTCACACGCCCCTTACGGGACGTGACAATATGATGGCGATTATCTTGAATATTCATTAAATTTCTACTCACACGCCCCTTACGGGACGTGACTTAATACCTAGTGCGTTCATCAGAAAAACTGCCGCATTTCTACTCACTGGTGCTAGAATATAAATAGTACAAGCCAAAATGAGAAATTCCAAATACACAT
>NZ_JBKVNQ010000108.1:0-3832 GCF_046967715.1 Hominisplanchenecus sp. | reverse complement strand
ACCCAGGAGCGTATCCAGTTAAATGAAAAATCACTCTGGTCCGGCGGTCCGTCCGCTTCCAGAACGAACTACAATGGCGGAAATATCGAGACAACAAATGTAAACGGTGTACAGACCAAAATGAGTAAGGTAGTAAAGCAGATCCAGGAGGCATTTGCATCCGGCAACACCAGCACGGCAGAATCTCTCTGTGCAAAGCTGGTCGGCGTCAGTGATGATGCAGGTACGAATGGTTATGGTTATTACCTGAGCTATGGAAATATGTACTTGGATTTCAAAGGTATCACAGAAAGCTCTGTCAGCAACTACAAAAGAGCACTGGATCTTCACACAGCTGTTGCAAGCGTAGAGTATGATTACAATGGCACACACTATGTAAGAGAAAACTTCGTCAGCTATCCGGACAATGTGCTGGTGACAAAACTGACAGCAACCGGCGGAAGCGGCAAACTGAACTTCGATGTCAAGGTCAATCCGGACAACGAAAAGGGCGGCGGAAGCAACAATCCTGGAGCAAATTCTTATCAGAGAGACTGGAATACAAAAGTAAACGGCGGTGAGATCACAGTTGCCGGAACTCTGAGAGATAACCAGATGAAATTCAATTCCCAGACAAAAGTGATCGCAGACGGAACCACCACAGACGGAACCGATAAAGTAACGGTTGCAGATGCAACAAGCGTTACGATCATCACTTCTATTGCAACCGATTATAAAGATAAATATCCAAAATACCGTACCGGTGAAAGTGCAGAAGCACTGGATACCAGAGTCGGCGGGTATGTAGACAAGGCAGCAGCGAAAGATTACGATACACTGAAAGCGGATCATGTTAAAGATTATCAGAACATCTTCGAACGTGTAGATCTGGATCTTGGCCAGATTCCTTCTGACAAGACAACGGATGCACTGCTTTCAGCATACAAGGCAGGTACTGCAACGGAAGCAGAACGCCGCTATCTGGAAGTCATGCTGTTCCAGTATGGCCGTTATCTGACGATCGAATCTTCCCGTGAGACACCGGAAGATGATCCATACCGTGAGACACTTCCGTCCAACCTTCAGGGTATCTGGGTTGGTGCGAACAACTCCGCATGGCATGCTGACTACCACATGAACGTAAACCTTCAGATGAACTACTGGCCGACCTATGTCACCAATATGGCAGAATGTGCAGAGCCACTGATCAACTACATTGATGCACTGCGTGCACCTGGCCGTGTGACAGCGAAGATCTATGCAGGTGTTGAGAGCAAAGACGGCGAAGAGAACGGTTTCATGGCACATACACAGAACAACCCGTTTGGATGGACCTGTCCGGGATGGAATTTTGACTGGGGATGGTCACCGGCAGCGGTTCCGTGGATCCTGCAGAACTGCTGGGAATACTATGACTTTACCAGAAATGCCGATTATCTGAAAGAGAAAATCTATCCGATGATGAAAGAGGAAGCTACTCTGTATGATCAGATCCTGATCAAGGATGCAGACGGCAAACTGGTATCTTCCCCGAGTTATTCACCGGAGCATGGACCAAAGACAAGCGGTAATACATACGAGCAGACACTGGTATGGCAGCTTTATCAGGACACCATCGAAGCAGCAGGTATCGTTGGTGAGACAGATACAGCAAAAGTAACACAGTGGAAGAAAAATCAGAGCGATCTGAAAGGACCTATTGAAGTAGGTGACAGCGGTCAGATCAAAGAATGGTATACCGAGACAACCGTAAACAGCCTCGGACAGGGCTACAACCACAGACATCTTTCTCATATGCTGGGACTGTTCCCGGGCGACCTGATTTCTGTAGATACACCGGAATGGCTGGCAGCAGCAAGAGTTTCCATGGAAAACCGTGTAGATAAATCAACCGGCTGGGGCATGGGACAGCGAATCAATACCTGGGCAAGACTTGGCGATGGAAACCATGCGTACAAACTGATCACAGACCTGTTTGACGGCGGTATTCTTACCAACCTGTGGGATACGCATTCACCATACCAGATCGACGGTAACTTCGGAATGACTTCCGGTGTGGCTGAGATGCTGCTTCAGAGTAATATGGGTTACATCAATCTGCTTCCGGCACTTCCGGATGCATGGAGCGATGGTTCCGTAGAAGGTCTGGTAGCAAGAGGAAACTTCGAACTTTCCTATGACTGGACAGACGGAAAACTGAACCAGGCACAGATCGTTTCCAACAAGGGCGGAGAATGTCAGGTACAGTACTCCGATATCGCAAACGCAACCGTTACCGATTCTGACGGTAAGGTTGTAGAGACAACAAAAGTAAGCGGAAAAACAAACCGTGTTTCCTTTAATACAGAAGAAGGAAAAACTTATACGATCAAAGTTCCGGAATCTCCGAAGAATGTAAAAGCAAACTACTACGGAGAGAGCGGCACAAAAGTAAGCTGGGCTGCAGCAGAAGATGCAACTTCTTACAATGTATACCGCAGCGAAGACGGAACAACGTTTGAAAAGGTTGCCGAAAAGACAGAAAGAACTTCTTTTGTAGATAAAAAAGCATTTACAGATGTTTCAGCAGTCAGCTACAAAGTGACAGCTTGTTACGAAGACAAAGAAAGTGGCGACTCCAAAGTGGCAACAGTCAAAGACCTGACACAGTCAAGTGAAAAACTGGCACATGATGGCTGGAAGGCAACCGCAGGAAGTGAAGAAGGATCCGGAAATGATGGCCCTGCTTCCTGGGCAATTGACGGAAATACCGGTACGATCTGGCATTCTAAGTGGTCAAATGGTGGTACACATCCAGATATTGCAAATGATCAGAATAATGAGTTTACGATTGATTTTGGTCAGAATGTAACGATCAACAAATTTGAGTATGTACCTCGTTCATCCGGAACTTCTGTAAATGGTATTATTACAAAATACAAACTGTTATACAGTACTACAGAATCCGGAAATGATTTCAAAGAACTGACAAGCGGTGAGTGGGACGCAGACAAGACGGTTAAGACGGCAACGTTTACACCGACCGAAATGCGAAGAATCCAGATCCGTGCACTGGCAACACTGGATGATACCGCAACCAAGAATCAGCACGTGACAGCAGCAGAATTTAATGCATACAAATACGTTGCAAATACACCGGTCATGACGGATACGGATGCACTCTGGGATGCAGTTCTGGCTGCACAGAAAAAAGACTTAAGTGTATATACCGATGCCAGTGTACAGGCTTACCAGGCAGCAATCACAGCAGCAAAGGCAAAACTTGCCCTGGAAGATGATGCAGCCCAGGCGGATGTAAACAAAGCACTTGCTGAACTGAAAGATGCAGAGAACAAGCTGGAGGCAAAACCAGACAAAGGTAATCTGAATACGGCGGTGGATGCAGCTGCTAAAACAGACCTGAACGGTTATACAAAAGAGAGTGTAGATGCATTTAAGAAAGCACTGGATGCAGCACAGAAAGTGCTGAAAGATGAAAATGCAACAAAAGAGCAGATTGAAAATGTTCTGGCAAAACTGGATGCGGCAAAGAAAGCTCTGAAAAAAGATACTACACCGGATACGGAAAAACCGACACCGACACCGGAAACAAAAGTACCGGCTGTTGGAACAACCGTTACCGTAAAAGGTGTAAAATATGCAGTAACCAAGTCCGCAGCAAAGGGCGGAACTGCAGAGGCAGTCAAAGTGACCGGAAAAGGCAAGAAGATCACGATCGCAGCAACTGTGAAGATTGACGGTGTGACCTTTAAGGTAACTTCCATCAAAAAGAATGCAGCTAAGAAAAATAAGAATATGACAAGCGTTGTGATCGGTAAGAATGTAACTTCCATCGGAGCAAACAGCTTTGCAA
>NZ_JBKVNQ010000107.1:0-3948 GCF_046967715.1 Hominisplanchenecus sp. | reverse complement strand
CAACGCACGGAACAATCCGTAGGCATCATAGTTGGAGACTTTTGACACTCACATCATCCTATCATAAAAATAAAAAAGAAAGAAGCCTGCGGGGGGGATACAATAACAGTGCGTTTTGTATTTCGTTATAAAAGTTTGAGTGTTCTCGGTGCGAGTGTGACAGCTTGATCGGTGACAATTATATACAGGATGGTAATGTAATGAGAAAATATATCATACAACGATTTTTGCAGTTGATTCCTATTCTTATAGGGATTACTTTTTTGTCTTTTGCCATGATGCGGGTGGCGGGAAGCGATGCTGTCACGGAGATGTATGAAAACCGCGGCACGGCGGTGTCGCAGGAGATCATTGATGCAAAGAAAGCAGAACTTGGCTTGGATCAGCCGTTTCTGATTCAGTATGTAAGCTGGCTGAATGGATTTTTGCATGGTGATATGGGGACAAGCTATGTGTCCGGGAAAAAGGTGTTTGATGAATTTGTATCCAAACTTCCGGCAACGCTGCTGCTTACGGTCATGTCGATTTTGGCAACGGTTGTGATCTCCATCCCGCTTGGTGTTCTGGCGGCAGTCTGTCAGGATAAGTGGGTGGATCTGCTTTTGCGGTTTTTCAGCTTTATCGGTAATGCGATGCCGAATTTTTTTGTGGCGATGCTTCTGATGCAGCTGCTGTCGATCAAACTGAATCTTCTGCCGGTCATCGCAAGCGGTGTAAATATCAGAAGTGCACTGATGCCGATGCTGACGCTGGCAATTTCCATGTCTGCAAAGTATATGCGGCAGGTCCGTGCAGCTGTTCTGGAGGAGCTGAACAAAGATTATGTTCAGGGAGCCAGGGCGAGAGGTATCAGGGAAAGCGTGATCTTATGGAAAAACGTTATAAAATCAGCCATGCTTACGATCATTACATTGCTTGCATTATCCATTGGAAGTTTGCTTGGCGGTACAGCGATCATTGAGAGTATTTTTATGTGGGATGGGGTCGGAAAACTGGCAGTGGATGCGATCACGACACGCGATTATCCGGTGATCCAGGCATATGTCGTATGGATGGCACTGATCTATGTCATAGTCAATCTGATCACGGATCTCTTATACCACTGCCTGGATCCGAGAATCCGTCTGGGGGTGAATCAAAATGGATAAATCAGCACGAAGAAAACCGAAGAAGCAGAAAAATCATCTGAAAAAGCGATTTTTTATTTTTGCCACGCTGGCACTGCTTCTGGTTGTCGGTTCTTATTTCAGCGAACACTTATGCCCATATGATCCTTATGAGCAGAATCTTAGTATCGCAAAAGCAAGTCCGTCACTGGCACATCCGTTCGGAACAGATCGTTATGGGAGGGATATGTTATCCAGAGTCATCGTCGGAAGCAAGACAAGTATCTATTCGACTTTGCTTCTGGTTGTCGGGATCACGGTGATCGGAACGATCGTCGGGATCATCTGTGGATGGAACGGAAAGAAACTGGATACGATTCTGATGCGGATATCCGACATTTTCCTTGCATTTCCCGGTCTGGTTTTTGCCCTGGCAGTTGCAGCCGTGATGGGAGGCGGCGTACAGAATGCGGTTATAGCCCTTGGGGCGATCAGCTGGCCGAAATATGCAAGGATTGCCAGAAGTCAGACATTGGCACAGAAAGAAAGCCTCTATATGCGGGCGGCAATCTTATCTGGATGCAGTACAGGAAAACTGATTTTGAAACATATTCTGCCGAATATCACAGGACCGATCCTTGTGACTGCCATGCTGGATATCGGAACGATGATGATGGAGCTTGCAGGCCTGTCGTTTCTGGGACTTGGTGCAAAACCGCCGGTTGCGGAGTGGGGAAGTATGATGAGTGATACCAGAAATCTGCTGACGACACATCCTTGGGTAACCTTTGCACCGGGAATTGCCATTTTTCTTTCAGTCATGGTTTTCAACCTGCTTGGCGATACGGTAAGGGATCTGTTGGATCCAAGAAATGAGAGGTAGATATGTCAGGAATCATTTGCTATGAAAACGTCGATATCTGTTACAATGGCAGTCCGGTAATCAAAAAGGTCAGCTTTTCGGCAGAAAAAGGTGAAATCTTAGGGATCGCAGGGGAGAGCGGAAGCGGCAAATCCACATTGATTAAGGCAGCAATCGGATTGCTTGGAAAGAATGGAAGCGTCACAGGCGGAAAGATCTGGTACGAAGAAAAAAATCTTCTGGATTTAAATGCAAAAGAACTGCGTAAAATCTGCGGGAGCGAAATTGGCATGATCTTCCAGAATGCCGGAAGTTCTTTCTGCCCGATCCGAACCGTCGGGGAGCAGCTGCTGGAAGAAATGAAAGAGCACCGAAAAATAAAAAAAGCCGAATTTGAGGATGAAGCAGCGGAAATGCTTGCAAAATTCGGATTTCAGGATCCAAAAAGAATCCTGAAAAGTTATCCGTTTGAGTTGTCGGGTGGCATGCAGCAGCGTGTTGGCGTTGCGGCAGCGATGCTCTTAAAACCGAAGATCCTGCTTGCGGATGAGCCGACTTCGGCACTGGATGTTTCGATTCAGAAACAGGTCGTAGAGCAGATGAAAATGATCCGAGAACAGTATGGGACAACGATCCTTATCGTTACGCACAACATCGGAGTGATCCGTGCGATGGCGGACTCCATGCTGGTTCTGAAAGATGGAAAAATGGAAGAATACGGAAAGACGCAGGAGGTACTGAGTCATCCGCAGTCGGATTATACAAAGCGATTACTTGCAGCGATTCCTGTTCTTCGGAGGTAAAATATGGAGCCATTATTACAGATTTCGCATCTGACTAAAATTTTTTCAGATGGAAAAGAGGATGAATATAAGGCGGTGGATGATGTCAGTTTTGAATTGTTTCCGGGAGAAAAGCTGGCGATCATCGGGGAGAGCGGAAGCGGAAAGACGACGGTTGTAAATATGATCACTAGGCTTCTTGACAGTACCGATGGAAAGATTCTGCTCGATGGAGAAGACATCACCCACTATAAAAGAAACAAAATGAAAAACATTTACCGGAAAATGCAGATGGTTTTTCAGACGCCGACCGAAAGTTTTGATCCGAGATGCCGCCTTGGAGATGCTGTGGCAGAAAGCCTGAGAAATGCCGGTATGCCAAAAAAAGAAGCTATGGAAATTGTAAAAGAGCTTTTTAAGCAGTGCGGACTGCCGGAAGATTTTATGAAACGTTATCCACATGAAGTCAGTGGCGGGCAGTGTCAGAGAGCAGCGATTGCAAGAGCGATTGCAATCAAGCCCAGACTGCTGATTTTAGATGAAGCGACGTCCGCACTTGATGTCACCGTCCAGGCAGAGATTCTGCAGCTTTTAGATGCTCTGCAGGAAGAACGTCAGATGTCGTATCTGTTTATCTGCCATGATATTGCACTGGTGCAGAATTTCTGTGACCGTGTGCTGGTCATGTATCAGGGAAAGATCGTAGAACAGGGGAAAACAGAGGAAGTGCTGCATTTTCCGAAACACGAATACACGCGTATGTTGCTGGACAGTGTGCTGTGATGCCGGCAGCTGTTTGTATAGCAAATATACGAATCAGATAGATGTCAGCAAAACGAATCAGAATCGAATGACAAGTTTTATATACATCCGATTGAAAAAATTCCAAAGTTATTTTGTGACGGAGCGATTTATGGATACCATAGTATGTCAGAGATAAGTTGTATAATATCAAAAAGAAAAAGAGAGAGGAAAAACGTATGAAAAAGAACATGAAAAAAATAATGGCATTGCTTCTTACCGTGACACTCAGCCTGGGACTGTACGGCTGCGGAAGCAAGAATGACAAAACGGAAAGCGGGACAAGTACGGCAGCTGAGTCGGATACATCTGCGGCAGCCACAGACGGTTCTGAGAAAAAAACGCTGGTGATCGGGGATACAACTTTCAATCCTTCCAATGAAGAACTGGATGTCAA
>NZ_JBKVNQ010000106.1:0-4067 GCF_046967715.1 Hominisplanchenecus sp. | reverse complement strand
TTTCAATATTTCACGAGTTTTTTAAAGCAGAGAAAATTTACTCCACAACCGGTGGCACAAAATATTCGATCGCATTTCGCAATTTCGGATGATTAGCGGATGGTAACGCTGCGTTTTCGGCTGTTATACGTATAGACTTTTTCATCCAGATCTTTTAAAACCTTTATATTTCTTTTTACAGTATCTCGTTTTCTAAGAAAAGAGGGAGCATCGATAAAAGTGACCTTTGCATGGATATATTTGAAAAAGGATTCTCTCTTGTCGTTGTTTCCATGATGCGGAGCCTGAAGATACGTTGCCTTCAGACGTTTGTGATAAGTTTTGATAAGTCTTTTGCCAATGCTGCTCACAATATCTCCGGTGAAAAGCATACTTGTTTTTTTACCGGAAATTTTAAAAACCAGAGAAGAACCATTGCAGATATCTTTGGTCGTATCTTTCAGATTACGGCTGTAACCATTAAAAAATTCAAAATCCAGACCGGCGAAGGAAAAAGTATCATCTGCTTTTGCCCACCGGATCTTGGGATTTTTTCTTACAAGACGTGAAAACTTCTGAAATACCTGATATTCATCCCATGGATATTGATAGTGTCTGTAACGGGAAGCGTTGATCTTTGGTGCAATAACCTGATCAATCTGTATGCCGTCCGGATTGGCAAAAATCTGATTGAAAGCTCCGACATGATCCGGATGCGGATGTGTGATAATCCAGAGATTTACCTTTCCGCCCAGTTTCTTTATGGTATCGCGTACTCTTTTCGCATCATAATCCCATCCACCGTCAATTACGATCAGTTTGCCGTTGCTTCCTTTGATCGTATAAAACATGGACTGCTGAAAATCAGAATCAGATCCATATTGTGTGACTTTCCAGGAAGATGCATAAACTTTTTCTTCGCAGAACGGATGCAGGCTGAAGAATAAAAAAAGTCCGACAGACAAGAAAAACCGAAAAGTATATAAATGAAAAAGCTGTGTTTTATTTTTCATTGGGATCTCTCCTTTAGTGATATATTTATCATATTGTCTTTTATACTGTTTTGCAGGAATTATCATTAACATTTCATTTTTCAGCTTCCACAACCGGTGGTATGAAATATTCGATCGCATTTCGCAATTTCGGATGATGGATCACAAAATGAATCGCCGGGGCATTCCCTTTGGAGATCATCGCCCATTTTCCTTCGTGCAGAATGATCTGCAGATTTTGAAAAGGATTAGAGGAAGATGTGGTCAAATGATAATTCGGATGTAAACAGGCAAAAGTTTCTGCCTGTTTTTTCTGCTCCAGATATTCTTCATAGCTCACTGGTATGTTATCTGGAAAAAACATACCGGACAGTGGAAGAGAAAGTGCATGAAGATAAAAATCTTTTTCGGTGAGGAGTGGAATTTCGTCTTCAATCACATCATGTTCCAGAATTTTTTCGGTGATATCACGCTGATTTTGTGCAAAGTCAAGAATGGAAGCCTGATCCTTTGCAGAAAGTCTGTGTTTCTGTAAAAAATCTTTCAGATAATCAGAATCCAGCGTGTAAAGTGGCAGGGAAGAAAGAATGCTGCGGCGTTTTCCTGGTGTGGAAGTGTCGGCAAGCAGAAAAGCATTCAGTTTTCCGGCGTGATCTTCTCGATAAATATCCATCAGAGGAGAAGCATTTAGCAGCAATGCTTCTGCACGCTTTGTATAATAAGCAATATCTTCTTTTGTCTTGGAGAGATAATAGCGTCCCTCGCTGTGATGTCCTGTAATGGCTTCGCCGGAGAGAACGGCGGCTCCGGACACTTTCAGAAAGTGATGAAAAACATTGCTTTGTTCCCCTTTTAAATAATACGGAGAGATCTGGCCTGTCATATACATCGGGATCCAGCTCTCTAATCCTAACATCATTTCTTCAAAAGAACGGTCAAGCTGATGGATCTGATTCAGATGAAGTCCTTTTTTCAGAAGCAGAGCCATACCAAACATCCATTTCTTTGGAAATTCGGGATCTTTTGCCATTTCCGTCATTGGCATATCGCTGTACATCGTGACCGGTTTTTTCGATTTGGAAAGGACGGTTGCCTTTAAAAAATGAAGTTCACTTGCCATCATTTCTTCCAGTCCATAGTAATATTTTGCCGTCGGAAACTGAAACGGAACACCCGGAACTTTCATTTCATCGAAATGGATGACTTTTATATATTCATTCAGATCAAATTCATCCAGTTTGGATAAAAATTTGGAAAGACTGTCTTCTCCCTTTTTCCTGTTCTGACTGTTTAAAAGCCACAGGCGGATTTTTTCGCAGACGACAGAAGTATCGTTTAGTTCTTCTTCCGAACATTCCAGAAGCTGTGCCAGCACATAAAGATCATCGCCCTGGCAGTATTTACGTGCCACATAAGCGGAAACAGCCAGGACAAAGCCTTCCGGATCTGCAGGAGAGCGGCTGCCGTTTCGAAAGCGGAAAATCGTTGAGGTATCATAACTGATGTGCTGGCACAGTTTTGTGATATTTAGATTCAGTACGGAAATCAGCGTGTTAAAATTCTGACGCAGTTGCTCTTTGTCCGTGGACTTCATGTCTGAACAGGCGAGAAATTGCTGACGGATCTCTGTTTTTGTGAGATTTGTGCCTTCTCTTTTTAATGCGAGCGTTTCTAGGGCAGAGCAGAGTTGTTCAAAAGTTTCAGAATGAATGTCCAAAGTACGTTCGCCGGAACGGTAGCGGCTGAGGGCAGCGGCAGAAATTCCGGAAACAGTGCAGAGTTCTTTGGCAGTACAGTTCACAGCTTTCATATATTGATTCAACTGTTCATAAAAACGCATAGAAGCACCTCTTTTCATCAAATTTGCAAAAACATCAATGAAGCGTATTTTGCGTTCGGTTGCTATGTGCTTATTGTATCGGAGATTTGCAAAAAAGGAAAGATGAAAATATCAAAATTCCCGATTTGGCAATTGACGTTTCGGGAATCTTACTTGTCAAATAAGCAGAATCTTTTATACTGAGAGTAAGAGAGAACAGGTTGATTTTATACAAAATGTTTATATCTGGACAGAGCGAAAAGAAGGGGGGGAGAAAGAGGTTCTGACAGATCAGGAAAGGAGAAATTTTATGAGGAAAATAAAGGAGAAACACATGGATATAACTTGGAAACGAAAATGGATATTCTGGCTGCTGCTGGCAGTGATGCTGCTGTTTTTACCGGGAAAGACATTTGCAGCAGAAAAAGAAAGCAGAGAAGCAGAGGATTCATACATTTATCATACGGCTTTTGATGCAAAGGCGAGCCTTAAGATCCGTCATATGAAAGATTACGGAGTACTGGATTATGAAGAAACGGTGACAGTGGAAGATTCCTGTGATTATCTGGACGGAGATGAAAATCTGGATGAAATCCAGGCGAAAATTACAGCCTATGATGAGAAAGTTCAAAAAGTGTGTGAAGGAATGCAGGTTGTTTCCGGTACGGACACACGAGGTATTGACGGCGATACGATTAACATTGAATATGAAGATACGGAAGAAAACGGACAGACCGTTACCACCAGACATTTTTATCAGACTTACAAGATCCGGACAGACTGGGTGCTGGAAAAAATGGAGATTTCGGATGTGAATATTGTGAACAGCACACTTTCCTGTTATGCCGGTGATGCTCCAAAAGCAACCGCCCAAAAAGGTGACAGTGATGCTTCAAAATATGAAATAGCCTATGAACGCTGGGAAAAGCTGGAAACAAATGCACAGGGACACCTGGAACCAGTAGCGTTCTGGTATTCTGATGAGAGCCAGTATATTGCTGCAACTCCAAAATTTACCACTTTCGAATCCGGTGCAATGTATATGTATTCTGTCTTTTTAAAAACGGTAGATGGGAATGAATTTTCAAAAGATCTGTCGCTGACATTAAATGGAAAACAGATGGACAGTCGGACCATTATTGTGGGAAATAACGGAACAACCTGTTTTGCAGATGCCCTGTACAGTGCCCGGTCTGAAGAAAAAGTAACGCCGAAACCAATTGAAGTGATTGAAGTAAATGGAGTGGATTTTTCTTTCAAAGCGGGTGATGCTCCGA
>NZ_JBKVNQ010000105.1:3883-4458 GCF_046967715.1 Hominisplanchenecus sp. | reverse complement strand
GTCTATGTCGTTTCTGCCGCCGGGAATGAGGCCGGGAGGGGACATCATTTTTACGGAAAAATGGAAAATACTTCCGATTATCAGAATGTCGAGGTACTTGTCCCGGAAAATGAGGGAGGATTTACCATGGAACTTTGGGCTTCGCCGCCGGATCTGTTTGCAGTCGGCATGATCTCACCGCTTGGAGAGACGATCCCGCCGATCCCACCAAGAGCCGGCTCTGTCACCAGCATTTCCTTTCTGCTGGAACAGACGGTGATCGAGGTCTCCTATGAGCCGGTGGAGATCGCATCCGGAGGTCAGCTTGTCTTTCTGAGAGTGCAGAATCCAACACCCGGCATCTGGGGATTTCAGATCTATCCAAGGCAGATTTCTTCTGGTATTTTCCATATCTGGCTTCCGATTTCGGGATTTGCCATGGAAAATACCCGCTTTTTGAATTCCAATCCGGATACAACGATCGTCTGCCCGTCAAATGCAGAAGGAATCATCACCTGTGCTGCTTATAACCATGCGACCGGAGGATTGTTCATCCAGTCCAGCCGCGGTTATACAAGAACCGGAAACATCAAACC
>NZ_JBKVNQ010000105.1:0-3873 GCF_046967715.1 Hominisplanchenecus sp. | reverse complement strand
TATCGCATCACCTGGCGTGGAGGTATACGGGGCACGCTCGTCTGCTTCGAAATTTGCAAAGCCGGGATTTGGCAGAGAGAGTGGAACCAGTATCTCGGCGGCACTGACAGCCGGGGCGACGGCACTTTTTGTCAACTGGGGACTGCAAAGTGATCCGCCCCGTTATTTTACAAATCGTGAGATCAAAAGCCTTTTGATCCGCGGTGCTACAAGAAGCAGCAATCTTCTTTATCCAAACCGTGAATGGGGCTATGGTACGTTAAATCTCTATCAGATTTTTCAGGTGCTTCTGTAACCACTTTTGTTTTACAACATATTATGAAGTGTAGATCAATTCCGGAGGAATGAAAACATGAGTGATGTAGCAGCTACAAACTGTGGATGCGGATGCGAAAACAATGGATGTGGAAACACAAACAACAATAATGGATGCAATTCCATTCTCTGGATCATCCTTCTGCTTTGCTGCTGTGGCAATGGAAATGGAATCGGCTGTGGAAACGGTCTTGGCGGCGACAACTGCTGTATCCTGATCGTACTGCTTCTCCTGTGCGGCTGTGGAAATGGAATCGGCTGCGGCAACGGATGCGGATGCTCCCTCTGCTAAAGATATTCCCCCGCCTATTGGCGGGGGCTTTTTAATGTTCTTTTTTGGAGGATGTGCTGTCTTTTGGCTGGAATTCTTTTTTCTTCTTTTGCTCTTCTTTTTTTCTCATACATTCGTCATCTATTTCATAGAACGCATTTCCTTCTCTTACAATTTTCTGTCTCATCTCCTGGCCTTTCTTTTTTGGATACATTCTATTTTATGATACTGGAGGAAAAAGGTCAAAATCCACACGTGCCTGCATATAAGAGGATGCACGATCTGGCAAAGATGCTATACAGGATTCATATTCCGAGGATTCTGGCATATCTTACAGAGAGAGAAATTTTGGCAGGTGACAGGATGATGGAAGAACAGCAGGAAGAATCTTACCCGCTCACACCGATTGATAAGATTGCAAATGGAAATTCTCTTTTGATTCTGAAAGCATTGCTGCCCTATTTGCCGTCCCAAAAACAGGCAGGGGCTGCTTTTCTGGTTAAATGGATGGAAATCCAGAATATCCGGAATTATTACCATACGCATCCTGCCGCTGATCTTACGGCAATGGCACTTCCTTCTCATTCCGTAACCGATCTGTTTCAGAGCATTGCACCTTTTTGCCGGAGAGGACAGAGGGAAATGATGGAACAGTTTCAGAGCATGATGGAGATGATGAAGTTACTGGAAACGATGCAGGATTTTTCGGGAGGGGAAAATAACGATGAGCAATCAGAATCCGGGTTCAGAAAATCTACAGAATGGATCACTGAACCAGAACAAAACCTCATGGATGAATGACAGCAGGCTTTCCGGCATTGATCCGGCAAAGCTACAGATGCTCTTTTCTATGAGCGGCCAGGGGGCATCGAAAAGTCAGAATGAACTGATGCCGTTTCTTATGGCTGTCGCCACACGTTCCAGGCAAAACGGTATGACCTTTACACCGGAAGAAACCAATCTGATCATAGAAGTTATGAAACAGGGAAAATCAAAAGAAGAAATAGCCAGGATTGAAAAAATCCGCATGATGATGCGTCTGATCAAATAACAGAAGCATAAAAAAGCTTCCAGACGGATTTCTCCGAAATGGAAGCTTTTGTTTTATTTTCCAGCGGTTTCTTTTTCCAGGATACAGCTACGAAGTAAGGTCAGGGCATTGACCGTAGAAAGCTCACGGATCTTCTGACGGTTTCCTTTGAAATGAAATTTCCTGATGCGAAGTTCATTCTGATATGCACATGCGATATAGACAAGCCCGACCGGCGTCGTTTCTGTCCCTCCGTCCGGACCCGCAAGTCCGGTGATGGAAACGCAGATATCGGAACCAGTGATAAATGCCCCATTTTTGGCCATTTCTTTGGCTGTCTTTTCACTGACCGCCCCATATGTTTTCAGCGTGTTCTTTTTTACATCGAGCAATTTCCGCTTTGCACGGTTGGAATAGGCAACAAATCCCTGCTTGAACACTTCTGAAACACCGGAAACATTGGTCAGTCTTGCTGAGAGCATACCACCTGTACAGGATTCGGCTGTCGTAAGTGTCAGATTTTTCTCTTTTAAAAGTGCCACAATGCTCTCTTCCAGTGTCGTTGCCTCATCCGTCGCATAAATATGACTGCCGAAGCGTTTTTTCAATTCTTTGAGCATCGGTTTTACCAGCTTTCTGGCTTCTTTTTCATCCGAGGCTCTGGCAGTCACACGCAGATGGACTTCGCCTGTTTTGGCGTAAGTGGCAATCGTTGGATTTTCCTGTGCCTCGATCAGATCGAGAATCTCTGTCTCTACCAGGCTCTCTCCCACACCGCACAATTTCACCATGACGGAATAAATAGTTTCCGGCTGCAGTCTGTTCAGATAAGGAAAAATATCCTGATGAAACATCGGGATCAGCTCATTTGGCGGACCTGGGAGCAGGATCATGGACTTTCCATCTTTTTCCATGATAATGCCGGGTGCGGTTCCGTTGTGGTTGTCGATGACGATGCATCCTTCCGGAACCAGAGCCTGTTTCCAGTTGTTGTCTGTGATAATTTTAAACGGACTGTTTTTAAAATATTCTTCGATGCGTTCTTTGCTGTGTGCATCTTCTACCAGTGGAAACCCCATCACAGCAGCAGCCGTCTCTTTGGTCAGATCGTCCTGTGTCGGACCAAGTCCGCCGCAGAGGATCACGATATCAGAACGGTCAAGTGCCGTCCGGATCGTTTCTTTTAATCGCTCTTCATTATCTCCGACCACAGACTGATGATACATGGATAATCCAAGCATGGCACACTGTCTGGCCAGAAAAGCAGCGTTTGTATTGACAATGTTTCCAAGCAGCAGTTCTGTTCCAACACATACCAGTTCTACAACCATGTTGTAAACCTCCTAACGTATTTTTAATTCTGCATTTTCAGAACCTGTTTGTTTTTGGCGATATAATCCACAAGTGATACTACGGTAAGGACCAGTGCAAGATAGATCATCACCTGACCGATCATATCAAAAACACCGCCAAAGTCTGCAACCAGAAGAATGATCATGATCATTTGAGAGATTGTTTTTGCTTTGCCCCACCAGCTTGCGGCAATTACAATTCCATTATCCGCAGCGATTAGACGGAATCCGCTGATGATAAATTCGCGGCTGATGATAATGATCACGATCCAGCTTGGAAGGCGATCCAGATCCATAAGGCAGATCATTGCAGCACATACCAGCAGTTTATCTGCGAGAGGATCCATAAATTTTCCGAAATTTGTGACCTGATTGTTCTTTCTTGCAAGATAACCGTCCAGAGTATCGGTCAGGCTCGCTGCAATAAAAATACCGAGTGCAATATACTTATCCACACTTGTGATATCGCCGAGCATAAACAGTACAAAAAACGGAATCATAATGACGCGAAGAACCGTTAACGTATTTGGCACATTCATTTTGTTTTCTCCTGTCTTTGAAATATAGTGAATGATGCGGCTGACATCATTCTGTGAGCCATAGGTGGCACTTTTGCAAATCCCAGAAACGCAGGTGCGTATACAGACATCTGTTTTGCATCTGTTTCTCCCTTGACCCATTCTAAACAATTATACGGCAAGAAAACCTATTTGTCCACTGTTCTGCTTCTTTTTTGCCAAAACCATGAAATGGTGTAAGGAATACATTGCTTTTCATCAGAAATTATAGTAAAATATTTTGGATGTTGGGGTCAAAAGATGCCATACGAATTGTTCCGTACTTCGTACTCCCACAATTCTACCCAATATTCGCATATCGTGAAGCTTACGCTCCACTTTTATGCT
>NZ_JBKVNQ010000104.1:0-4712 GCF_046967715.1 Hominisplanchenecus sp. | reverse complement strand
CCGCAAAGGTCAGATCGTGATCGATAAAGAAGAATGTGATATGGATGCAGACGACCTGATGATGCTGGCTCTGGATGCAGGTGCAGAGGATTTTTCCGAAGAAGAAGACAGCTTTGAGATCCTGACATCACCAGATGATCTGGAGGCCGTAAGAGAAACTCTCGAAGCCAAAAAGATCCCGATGGCTCAGGCAGAAGAGACCATGATCCCTCAGAATTATGTTGCTCTTGATGATGAGACTGCTCTGAAGAACCTTCAGCGTACCCTGGATCTGCTCGAAGAAGACGATGATGTTCAGGCGGTATATACCAATCTGGATGAATAAAACGACAAGGCGGATAAAAAGTCCGTTTAATGAGGATTGTGATATATGAGCAGTAATTATACCATAGCTTTTGCAGGGATGCCGGCATTGCTGGATGAACAAGAACATGTCATGGAAAATTTCACGTTCGAACGCTATCCGGATTCATTTAAACGCTACTGCAACAAACACAAAGCGACATTAAAAGCAGTCGAGGATGGCTATCTTCAGGTTATTGATAAAGAACAGTTTCTGACCAATATGGCAGAAGAGCTTGCAAATTCTGCTGAAAAGCGAATTGCCGAAGAGGAAAAGAAAAATGCAAAAGAGAAACTGGCTGCAAACCTGAATATGTGCCTGGTAATCTATACGCTTCCGGCTGTTCTTGAGATGAACAAAGCACCTGCGAATCTTTTTTCCAAAAAGATTCTGGAAGCCTGGAAAGCACATTTTCCGAAAACCAATCTCAAAGCTTCTACTTTTAAGCAGATCAATTCTGGATTTAAACGGAAATTCTGTTACATCACCACAGCAGTGTGCAGAACATTTGGCAAACCGGATGATTGTTATGAGCTGAACCTTTTCCGAAATTACCGCGACCATTATTTGATGGAGCAGGAAAACGGAGAAGCGATCGTTTATGAATATTATGATCTGGCTCCTACCATTGTAAAACATATTGATCAGAGAAAAGATGCAAAAGAAATTTACCGGAACATATGGGATACTTATCTTTCCCCTTGCCTTGGTATGATCGAACGCGGAGAAAATGAGGCGTGCAAAGATCTTTATATTTCCATGGTCCGTGATATGCAGAAAAAATATTTCTTTGAAGAACAGTAATTCTACATCCTAAAAAAAAGCGGAACTTTTTTAAGAGTTCCGCTTTTGCTGATTCAAAAGAAAAGGAGGTGACCTATGTACAACGTATTAACAGCCATAAAAAACAATATGCTTCTGCAGGAACTGAAAAGGCTTCACATCTGGGGTGCGTCTACCGGTTTTGAGATCTGTGAGGTCACTTCTGATTTTGCGACACTGATAGAGCACCTGCGTAAAAACAGGTATCAACTGGTTTTGCTGGAAGCAACACCGGATTACCCGGTTTTAAACCTTCTGCAGACCATCCGGCAGGAAAAGCTCTGTCAGGCAATCGCGATGGTCGGGCAGACGGCGGAATTTAAGATCGTGCGAAAAAGTTTTCTGCTTGGTGTCGATGACTATCTGATCACGCCGTTTGAGATCAGTCAGTTTATCTCGCTGTTTGGCAAGATCGAACATGCGGAGCATGGAAAGATTGAGGCAGAAAACAGCCAGAAAGAATCCCTGCACCGTTCTTATCCAATGGAAGAAGTGGAACTTTCCGAGGAACGTTTGAAGAACTGAAACAGGTCTGTTCTTAAAAATCCGTATAAATTTTCTCTTTTCCGGTTATGCTGTCAGCAGAATGCCAAAGCTTGCATATCAGGTTCTGTATCATACAAAATGACAGACCTGGATCAGAAAGGGGATACACTATGGCGGAAAAAGAAAACAGCAACAGCGAAAACACAGAAACTAAAAAAAATGAGCAGATCAGAGAATACGGTCAGACCAAACTGGAACACAACATTCACCTGCTTTCTGTGATCGGAGAGATCGAAGGACACGAATGCCTTTCCTCCAATACAAAAACTACAAAGTACGAGCACGTCCTTCCTCAGCTTGCTGCCATTGAGGACAGCAGTGATATCCAGGGACTGCTCGTTCTTTTGAATACTGTAGGCGGCGATGTGGAAGCCGGTCTTGCCATCGCAGAAATGATCGCATCAATCGACAAGCCGACTGTTTCTCTGGTACTTGGCGGCAGCCATTCAATCGGTGTGCCGATCGCTGTCTCTACCGATTATTCCTTTATTGTCCCGACCGGAACGATGGTCATCCATCCGGTCCGTATGAATGGAACAATCATTGGAGCCCCACAGACCTATGATTATTTCAAACAGATGCAGAATCGCATTTTAGGTTTTATTTCCAGTCACTGCGAGGCAAAGAGAGAACGTCTCGAAGAACTGATGCTCGATACCGGCATGCTGACAAAAGATCTCGGAACCATTCTGGTCGGAGAACAGGCTGTAAAAGAAGGAATCATCAATCAGATCGGCGGAATCCATGAAGCGATCACAAAACTGCATGAGATGATCCAGCAGAGCCACCAGGAAGCATAAGAAGTTTCCAAAAGAGCAGTTGCTGAAATTCAGGTCAAAGTAGATGCACTTTAATTGCTCTCTTTGCTGTACTGTTCAAAGATCTCGCGGACGTGACCATAAACGCGTCCGCCTTTTGAACTCTGAAATGCCTTAACCAGCTGATTGTTCAGCTCTGTTTTATTCTGGCTTCCGGAGATTGCACGGTAGACTACCGAATAGCTGCTCGGTGCAAGTTTATCCGATTTGACTGCCATCCGCACCTTTTTCCGCCATGCTTCCGGAAGATCCGGAGATGCGGAAGCCTTTGTTTTCCTTCCGGATGTGGCCGGTCTGGTCGGTGCTGCGGATGTCGATGCGACCGATGAGGTCTGTGCTAAAGCAGCATCTGGCTTTTGCTTCCGGACGACCATCTGCGGTGGGATATTTGCCGGAAGCGAGAGTGGAGCCGGAGGCACAATGGATTTCTGGCGGATGATATCGATATTTTTATCACTCCAGAAGTCGATCACGCTGTCATATCCGGTATCGTTCGTGATAATATAAACATGTTCCGGTTTGTCCTTTCCGATCAGGAAACCAAGATAAGTCGAGAGCTGGAAATCCAGATAATTTTTTCCGGTCTTTAAAATCTTAATGTATTCAAAATGAGCAGGAGACTGAGAAAGCTCAATGTGACGCTCAAAAGAAATATTCTTCGTATGCTGACTGTAGAAGACAATCACCGTGTCCTCGGCGGTCAGTTCTTTTACACCCATAAAACCGGTGTCTGTAACATTTTCATAATCAATCAGATATAAATTCATATTATCGTTGCCTTTCCAAACAAAAATTTCGTTATCTTTATTGTAAAAAAGAATGCAGAAACTGTCAAGTGACAGGGTGTGGCTGTTGACGAATATCCGATTGTGTTATATGATAAAAAAATGCGAAAAAATAATTTCTGCAAGTAACCGTCAACCAAATATACAGACTATGCACAGAAATAAGGATAAATGATTCAATGAGAAAATTAGCTTTAAGAGATGAAATTTTATTAAGTATAGAAAAACCTGCCCGTTATATTGGAAATGAAGTAAATGCCGTTATGAAGAGCAGGGACGTGGACATCCGCTTTGCCATGTGCTTCCCGGATGTCTATGAGATCGGTATGTCACATCTCGGTATTCAGATTCTGTATGATATGTTCAACAAACGGGAGGATACCTGGTGTGAGCGTGTCTATTCCCCATGGACCGATCTGGATGCCGTGATGCGCAAGGAACACATTCCGCTGTTTGCCCTGGAGTCCCAGGATCCGATCAAGGATTTTGACTTTCTTGGAATCACGATCCAGTATGAGATGTGTTATACCAACATTTTACAGATTTTGGATCTTTCCGGTATCCCGATGATGGCAGTTGACCGTACCTGGGACGATCCGATCGTGATCGGCGGAGGTCCATGTGCTTACAATCCAGAGCCTCTGGCAGATTTCTTTGATATTTTCTATATCGGAGAAGGCGAAGTCGTTTACGATGAACTGCTGGAACTTTTCAAAAAAGCAAAAAAGGAAGGCTGGAGCCGTGAAGAGTTTCTCCATCAGGCATCACATATTGCCGGTATTTATGTTCCGTCTCTTTATAAAGTATCTTATCACGAGGACGGTACCATTGCAGCCTTTGAACCGGTTTATGATGATGTACCGAAAACCGTCGAAAAACAGATCGTTATGGATGTGACAAATGCTTCTTATCCGAAAACACCGGTTGTTCCGTTTATCAAATGTACACAGGACCGTGTCGTACTGGAGATTCAGCGTGGCTGCATCCGCGGCTGCCGTTTCTGCCAGGCAGGTATGATCTACCGTCCGACCAGAGAGCGTGACCTTGAAATGCTCAAAGAATATGCCTATGCCATGTTAAAGAGTACCGGACACGAAGAAATTTCCTTAAGCTCTTTGAGTTCCAGTGACTACTCAGATCTTGCCGGGATTGTAAATTTCCTGATCGATGAGTTCGAGAAAACAGGTGTAAACATTTCCCTTCCGTCCTTGCGAATCGATGCGTTCTCACTGGACGTTATGAGCAAAGTTCAGGACATCAAAAAAAGTAGCCTGACGTTTGCACCGGAAGCCGGTTCTCAGAGACTGCGTAACGTCATCAACAAAGGACTGACAGAAGAAGTGATTCTGGATGGTGCCGGAAAGGCATTTGACGGCGGCTGGAATAAAGTAAAACTTT
>NZ_JBKVNQ010000103.1:0-5092 GCF_046967715.1 Hominisplanchenecus sp. | reverse complement strand
TTTTCATTCAGGGACTGTGCTGTGAAACCATGTTCTTTTGCAAACTCTGTAGAATCCATTACAAGGTTGCAGATGTTGATGGCTGCTTTCTGAAGGTCACCAAGGGAGATCAGCTGTTTATTTGTCTGTCCATCTTTGTTGCTGTTTACCTTGTAGCTGACCGTTGTCTGTTTTGTTGTTGTACCTGTCCACCAGTTACGTACATCTTTTACTTCATATGTTGCATATCCATCTTCGATTGCTTTCCATGCTTCATCACACAGAAGGCTGTGATCTGCATCTGCATCACCGTTCACGGTTGTAGACTGTACTTCTGTACCTTCTTTATTCAGTTCATATCCGCCGAAGTTCGGAACTTCTTTTGTGATAACCGGGAGATCCGGATCTGTCTGATCCTGATAGCTGATGGTTGTCATATTTACATAGCCTTTTCCGTTCCAGTCTGGATCAGATTTGAAGCCTTTGATGATCTGAGCTGCACCTTTACCAGGGCAAACAAGGTCGTTGCCTGCATGCATTTCATACATCGGTACGGACTGTCCGCCGCCCCAGTCTGTCATGATCATTCCCTGGAATCCCCATTCGTCTCTTGCGAATGCGGTACACAGATCATAATCATCAGCTGCCGGTCTGCCGTTGTTCTGGTTGTAAGAGGTCATGATCGCCATCGGCTGTGCCTGTTTTACAACTGCTTCAAAACCTTTGAGGTAGATTTCACGGATTGCTCTTTCAGAAACTGTATTGTTCTCTGCATTTCTGTTTGTTTCCTGAGAGTTCAGTGCATAATGTTTGATAGTAACGCCAACGCCTTTGTTTGACTGTACGCCAAGGGTTGCAGCTGTACCGGTAATACCTACAACTACCGGATCCTCTGAATAGTACTCAAAGTTACGTCCGCACAGTGCGTTTCTGTGGATGTTCATACCAGGTGCCAGCCAGCATCCGATACCGAACTCTTCCATCTCTTCGCCAACGCCTTCGCCGTAAGCGTAGATCTGATCGGTATCCCAAGTCTGTGCAAGCAATGTACCGATCGGCCATGCGGTTGCATACTGGTAATAGGTCTGATCGCCATCTTTGTATTTCTGTGTAATACGAAGACCTGCAGGTCCGTCAGACAGGTTTACAGGAGTGATGCCTTTTGTATCGTTTCTCCAGGTAGATCCTGCCACACCTCTAACGGTTGCATCACCTGAATGACCGTTCACCAGTTCTGCCAGTTCTTCCAGTGACAGTGCAGATACAAACTGTTCAATACTGAGCTTCTTAAGTTTAACGTCCATCAGCGTCGCTTTGCTGAAATCACCGTCAAATTTTTTAACGTGCTCGTTGTATGTTACTGTATAGTCGGAGCTGTTTGCATTTCCTTTTTCAACACGGCTGATCTCGCCTGTTGCTCCGTCTTTGTTTTCTGCGATCAGATATTCTGTCTGCGTTGTATTCGATACGTATACATCGACATCTTCGTTTTCTTTGATGATTTCCGGTGCTTTGTAACCTGTGAAATCAACTGCGATCGTGGATGCTGCTGCGATCTCATCTGCTTCACCGTCGTATGTGATCGGTGTTGCACCTTCGGTTGTCATCGGCTCGAGTGTCGGATATTTCTCATCATCTGCAACGTTCGGATTATCTTTTACCGGAACCATCAGATTGCTGTACTGTTCTGTGATCGTATCTTCCGCTACGCTGATCTTGCCTGCTACATGTGTGTTTCTGGAAGAATTACCGACACGGATGATGTAATCGCCGTCCTCCATCACGTATGCTGCCTTGTCTGTATCGTAAGATCCCATCTCTGTTGTATCGTATGTGATCGTCAGTACCTGAGATTCACCAGGTGCCAGCTCGTCTGTCTTTGCATATCCTGCCAGTTCCTGATACGGTTTGTCCAGATTGCCTTCCGGGGCTGAGAAGTAAACTTCTGCTACTTCTTTACCGGATACGGAACCTGTATTTTTCACTTTAACCTTAACGGTTACTTTGTCTTTGTCTGCTGTTACAGACTGTGTCTGCATTGCGAATGTAGTATAAGATCCGCCATAGCCAAATTCATAGGAAACATCTTTGCCGAACGTATCATAATAACGATATCCTACGAAAATATCATCGTTGTACAATTCCTGTGCATTATTTTTATCCTCGTTTGCAAATCCTGCACTGGATGGGTTGTCATCAAAATTAACCGGCCAGGTATCTGTTAATTTACCGGATGGATTTACGGTTCCGTTTAATACTTCTACCAGTGCATCACCGCCGGTCATACCTGCCTGAGACATCAGGAGCATGGAATCCAGCCCATTGATCTCACTGAAGAACTTGGTATCAATGATTCCGCCTACGTTCAGGACAACAACTACGTTATCAAATGTTTTTCCAAGCAGTTCCAGATTGGCCCGCTCATCATCCGATAAGAGATAATCACCTTTTCCGGAAGAACGATCTGATCCTTCACCTGAGTTACGTGCAATAACATAAATTGCAGTATCTGTCTGATCTGCCGCTGCTTTGATCTGGTCTGCCGCACCTTCTGTCTGTTCATAAACCGGTTCATTCACCCATTTAAATCCCCAGCCCTGACTTGTGCCGCCGCCGTTTGCTGTCCAGAGCTCATGCATCTGGTTTACAAAATCTGCATTTACGATATCATATCCGGCATTTTCAAAACCCTGCTGTACGGTAACATTGTCACGCTGGTTTACAGCACCGGAACCGGTACCGCCTTTGATGGTGTTGTAAACACCCTGTCCGAACAGTGCTACTTTTGTTCCCTTCTTTGCTGAAATCGGCAGTGAATTGTTCTTGTTTTCCATCAGGACCATACCCTGTGCTGCGATGTTTTTAGCCGCGGTCTTATGGTCAATCTCACGCTGGCTGATATCCGGGTTTGTTGTAGCTGCCATCGCTGTCATGCTTCCTCCTAAGAGCATCGAAGCGGACAATGTGACTGCTATCACTTTTTTTGAAGTTTTCTTCATTCCTTTTCCTCCTTTACTGCTTTACTGCTTTACTGCTTTCTTGTTATGTTTTTCGCTTTCCGATGTTGATATTCCATCAACATTTTCTCGTGTGATTTTATTTTATATAAATTTTATATCTAATTTTCGATTATCCGCATAAACACTATACTTTCAAGTATTTTGAAGTATAGAAAACCATTCATTTTACCACGAATTTACCACGATTGAATGAGCCTTGATATGATGATAAAACGACTAAGGGAGATAGCACAAATAACTGTGCCTCTCCCTATATTTTCTTTGTTTATTCCGTTGATTACTTCATTTGATTTCAAACTTTAACGCCTTTTTATATCTCGTTTTTTTATTCCTATTATATTCATACCTCAATTCTACTTTTTAAAGCTAATAAGTTTTCCGTTGTATTTTACAATGATGAATATGATATAAAACACTCCTACAACAATCAAAGTAAGCCCTATGTAGTAGCCTAATTCAGAATGAGAGATTAAATTGATAATCGGCATAGCAATAACGCCAATGCTAACCAGCAGAGAACCTATTCCTATTCTTTTTGTAAACGCTTTTTTATCTTTTGGGTTGAGATGTGTATAATGATAACTATGTAAGAAAGTAATATTTTCTTTTATACCCACTTGATAAGATAAAAATAATAAAAACAATCCCATAACTATTTCAACAACCACTTCTTCTATTTCCATAATCATACACTCCTTAATCAAAATAAAATAATTCCTCAAATTTTTTATCTAAAGCTATACAAAGCACTAATGCTAATTTTGCTGTTGGATTGAACTGTCCTGTTTCAATAGAACTTATTGTGTTACGGGAAACTCCAACCATTTCTGCTAATTCCGTTTGCGATAATTTTTTTTCTTTTCGCACCTCTTTTAATCTATTTTTTAAAATTAAATGTTCGTTCATATTACAAACCTGCTGTCAAAAATTTATAAAAGTAATACAACATAAATAGGACAAAGAATAGGGCAGTAACAAATTTAGGTTTACTTCTTGAAAGATATGCTTCATAACTCATATATCCAAATGCTACCGACCAAATAATTGTCATTATGTCATTGTAAGGTTCTTTACAAATAACCTTAATAACAAAGATTAAAATGCAGACAAGCAACACAAACATTAGCCCAAAAGATTTCCCTTTAAGTTTAATGTGTTTTTCATACTCATCAAGATATAAGTTATCTTTTTTGTTTTGTGACAGTATTTTTTCTTTATCCATTTATATTACCCCTTTCCAAAAATACCAAGTATACTTGTCATTTTTATTATAATACTCAATCTCTAAAAGTCAATGTTTTTATACTGTTTTCTTATTATTTTATGACGGCGTATTTTTTTCCATGAGATTATACGCCGTCAATAATTATGTTACAATTTTCCAGTTACTATCCTTATGGAGCATAAGCTCATACTGTGATACTTGCGTCGCCTTTGTCTGATTGTCGATAAACTCATGACACTACACCTTGTTTCCTCTTGTCTGCCAGAAACAGAAAAGAAAAAGCCCTGTCAAGAGCCTTGCCACCATTGGTGGTGCTTTGCACTCTTTACTGGGCTTTTTGTTTGCTGTATCTTCTACAAAGAGGAAAAAAGTTATTCGTCCTCATCATCAAAATGGTTATTTTTCAATACTTCCCGTAATAATTCCATATCTTCTTTTGAATTGGGGTTTATCATTTTTACGACTTGATAAGGTGTCCTATATTTATGTCCCTCTATGCTTTCCCCGAACATATCCATGCTGTATAAATCATCATAGCGGTCTAACAGTTTTTGAAATTTCAAATGCTGGATAAATTCTTTGATTGGGTAAAGGTCGGACGCTACAATGCTTTTCCCGTTGATGTAGTCGGTAATATATTCCCGTAACTTCTCTAACTCATATTCCAGCCATTCTTCCTCGCTGTCAAAGAAATTGTCATAATGCCCATGTTTCAGTTCTGCATTTAGTCTTTCTTCAATTCTTAAAAACTGACAGACTTCCTTTTCGGCTTGATTAACATACTTCCATTCTCCCGATAATAATTCATTGGGCGTTACACCCAGCACGTCCATTATCTTTTCTAATGTATCAAAGGTAGGATAATTCA
>NZ_JBKVNQ010000102.1:0-5217 GCF_046967715.1 Hominisplanchenecus sp. | reverse complement strand
GGAATTCGTTCATTTGCACATGCAATACTGTTCATTTGCAAACAGTATTTTAAAAACTCGGCATTTCCATTCCTTACACCTGCCGGGAAACCAACGGTCAATTTTTATTTACTTCACCACTTCAATTTTCTCTCCCCCATAATCCCTCAACCCCTGGAACTGAAAGCCTTTCTTCTTATACCCTTCCAGTTTTTTCAGAAGTGTGCCATCTATCTTCTCTCCCGGCACGATCATCGGGATTCCAGGTGGATAAAGATACAGAAATTCCCCGGAAATCCGTCCCTCACTTTCCTGCAAAGCCACGCTTTCTTTCTGGGATTCAAATGCTTTATTCATCGTGCAAATGATAGTATTTCTTGTAACTCCATCTTCAATCCAGTTACCTTCTTTTTTGCTTTCTGTAGTCTGGAAACGATTGATCTGTTCATCAATACCTTTTACGGCATAAAACAGTCTGTGAAAGCCCTGATCCGTGTCACACAGCGAGGTCAGTGCCAGTACATAATTTCCCGCTGCCATTTCCATTTCGATATTGTAAGTACGGAGCAGCATTTTCTGAAGTTCATTTCCGGCGATTCCGCATTTTTTTACAGAAAAAATCAGCTTCGAACGATCGAAATCATAAATACTGTTTTTTCCGACAATGCTCTCATCCACCAAATGAATGGAACGAAATTCTTTTGCCCTTTTATAAATGCGATCCAGCCTCTCAGCAAATTTATCAAAAGCATCTGTTCCCTGCTCTTCCACATAACGAATACATTCATCTATTCCAGCCATCAGAATATAGGACGGGCTGCTGGTCTGGTACATCTGCAGAAACATCCGGACTTTCTGACGGTCAACGAGTTTTCCGTTGATATGGATCAGTGCTGTCTGTGTATAAGAAGGCAGCGTTTTATGAAGACTGTGGATCACGATATCTGCCCCAAGATGCACGGAATTTTCCGGGAAATATTTGGAAAATCCGAAATGTGCTCCATGAGCTTCATCCACGATCAACGGTTTTCCATATGCATGTGCAATTTCTGCAATTCTCTTCACATCCGAAACAATGCCATCATAAGTTGGCGAAGTAATCACGACCGCCTCGATTTCCGGATGCTCCTCAAGAGAACGCTCCACATCTGCTGGATTGATACCGCCATTTAACATAAATTCTTCCTGAATTTCCGGGTAAACATAATATACATCCAGATTTCGGATCAGTGCTGCATGGTAAACTGCTTTGTGGCAGTTACGTGCAATCAGAACGGTCTTTTTCGCACATGCAGAAACAGCACTTAAGATGCCCGCCGTGCTGCCGTTGATCAGAAAATGCGATTCTTCCGAACCATAAAGTTTTTCCGCTTTTTTCTGTGCCTCCAAGAGAACACCCTCGGCATGATGCAGATTGTCAAACCCTTCTATCTCTGTGATGTCAATTTTATATGGATTAAAATCAACCGTTTTCTGTCTTTTATGCCCCGGCATATGAAACGGATAGATACCGGAATTTCCATAGTTTGCCAGTTTGTCAAATAACTCTCCCATCTCGTCTGCCCTCCTTTTCTTTCGTCTTTTTGTTTCAGTTCTTGTATCTCTGTCTGTAATAACTTCATACAGCTCAAACCTTATCGCAACTGTAAAGCTGCCGAATAGTTATCTCTATCTTAATACATTTTTCCACAAAATCAAGCAATTCTTTTTAATGTATATTGTGCTGAAAAACAAAAACCAGAGGCACAGTGACAACAGCAAGTCTCCGTCATAGTACCTCTGGCATTATATAATCTTATATTTTTTTAAAACCTTCCGCTTCAGCGACCCCTGGCAGGCCAGGAGCTTTGGGTAATGTGCAACTAACGGTATTGTAAAAATAGCTTGCAAACAATACAGCCATAATGAATTCGAAAACAAATCGTACTGACGGTAGCGAGGCTTCCGTCGTGAGGTTTGCGATGTTGCCGCCCCAAAGAGCCGCTGTCTGAGCCTCGAAGAGGCGAGTTTAGGCGAAGGGCGGCTAACACACGAGCGAACCGAACAGGAAACGATGCGTGTCAGGAGATTGTTTTCGAATCATTATGGCGTCCTATTTCATACACCTATTCTCACAGCGTTCATTTGCACATTCACAAACCTCCGCCGTAACTTTTATTTATCCTGTGTATCCAGATAAGCTTTACGTCCTTCATCGTACAGGTTATTTCCTTCGCAGTCGATGATAACAAATAAAGGCATATCTTCTACATACAGTTTTCTCAGTGCTTCTGCACCCAGATCTTCGTATGCGATCAGCTCTGCTTTCTTGATACATTTTGCCAGAAGTGCACCTGCTCCTCCGATTGCACCAAAGTAAACACCGTGGTATTTCTTCATAGCTTCTACAACTTCCGGAAGTCTTGCACCTTTACCGATCATACCTCTTGCTCCAACAGACATCATAGTCGGAGCATAAGCATCCATACGTCCGCTGGTTGTCGGACCTGCAGACCCGATAACCTGACCTGGTTTTGCCGGTGTAGGACCTACATAGTAGATCGTAGCATCTGTCGGATCAAATGGAATCTTTTCTCCTCTTGCCAGTGCTTCACACATACGTTTATGTCCTGCATCTCGTGATGTATAAATGGTTCCTGTCAGGTAAACTGTATCACCTGCATGGAGTGTTTTTGCCAGTTCTTCTGTAAGAGGCAGTGTAATATGTTTTTCCATTTAAATCACCTCCGTTTTATGGCGTGTTACATGGCAGTTAATATTGATCGCACATGGCATACCTGCGATATGTGTAGCCATGGTTTCGATGTTCAGACCAATTGCTGTTGTCTTTCCGCCAAATCCCTGCGGTCCAATACCCAGTTTGTTTACTTTTTCCAGCATTTCTTTTTCAAGGTCTGCATAGAACGGATCTGGATTTTCAGAATCGATCGGACGCATCAGTGCTTTTTTAGCCAGCAGTGCTGCTTTATCAAAAGTTCCTCCGATACCAACACCTACAACCATAGGAGGGCATGGATTCGGACCTGCTGTTTCTACCGTCTCAAGGATAAAATCTTTGATTCCCTGAAGTCCGGCAGATGGTTTGAACATGCGGATTGCACTCATGTTTTCACTTCCGAAACCTTTTGGTCCTACTGTGATCTTGATCTGCTCGCCCGGAACGATTTCTGTGTAGATCATAGCCGGTGTATTATCACCTGTATTTCCTCTGCGGACAGGATCTTTTACAACGGATTTTCTCAGATAACCTTTGTCATATCCGCGGCGTACACCTTCGTTGATCGCATCTGCAAGATCTCCGCCTGTGATATGTACATCCTGACCAATCTCCAGGAATACACATGCCATACCGGTATCCTGACAGATCGGTACGCACTGTGTATCAGCGATTTCATAATTTTCAATGATCTTGTCCAGTACTCCCTGGGCAATTTCCCAGTCTTCGCACGCTCTGCAGTTTTTGATCGCACATTTCACATCTTCCGGAAGATGCTCATTTGCTTCGATACAGAGCTTTTCGACTACATCTGTAATCTGGCTTGCCTGAATTTCACGCATGTTATTTCTCCTCTCATTATCTACAGGAGCTGCTCATGACAGCTCCCGTAAATGAAAATATAATGATGCCAGGATCAAAAGCCTGAAACCACAATGTGCTTGCACAAGAGTGGTTTTATAGCATCTTTTTACTTAATTATGCACTTACCACTTCACCTGTGATTTTTCTTTCATGTCTTGCATAATGAGGAAGCAGCATCGGAGATACTTCGTTTGTTTCTACTCCTGCTTCTTTCAGTTCTTCATCATATGCTTTTACATGATCCAGGTTCATCTCACCAAGTTCTACGTCTTTGTATTTTGCAGCTGCTTTTTTACCTGCATTTCTGCCGAATACGATGACATCGAGCAGAGAGTTACCCATCAGTCGGTTGGTTCCGTGGATTCCGCCTGCTGCCTCTCCTGCAACCAGAAGGTTCGGGATTTCTTTTGTAAATCCGTCTCCTGTGATCTCCAGTCCACCGTTCTGATAATGAAGAGTCGGGTAGATCACGATCGGTACTTTTCTCATATCAATGCCATAGTTCATGTACATACGGAACATAGCCGGGATTCTCTTTTCGATGGTTCCCTCACCGCCGAGGATCTCGATCATCGGAGTATCCAGCCATACACCTTTTGCTCCGCCCGGAACTTCTACGCCACGTCCTTCGCTGCACTCACGGATAACACCGGAAGCGTTGACATCACGAGTTTCCAGCGGATGGATGTAAGCTTCTCCGTTTGCATTAACCAGCTGTGCACCTACGGAACGAACTTTTTCTGTTACCAGAGCACCCAGGATCTGTGACGGATAAATAGCTCCTGTCGGATGATACTGAATAGAATCCTGATATAACAGGGAAGCACCTGCACGGTATCCCAGGATCAGACCATCGGCTGTTGCACCGTAATGGTTGGATGTCGGGAATCCCTGATAATGCATTCTTCCTGCACCACCTGTTGCGATAACAACGGTTTTTGCTCTTGCAACAGAGTAATCTCCTGTCTCCATGTTCAGAAGAACAGCACCTGCAACCTGTCCTTTGTCATCTTTGATCAGTTCTACAGCAGAAGTAAATTCTACAACCGGAATTCCGCGGTTGATCACTTCGTCACGCAGCGTACGCATGATCTCTGCTCCGGAATAGTCCTTTGCAGCATGCATTCTCTTTCTGGAAGTTCCGCCGCCGTGTGTAGTTACCATTCTTCCGTCTGCATCTTTATCGAATTCAACACCCAGCTCATTCAGCCATTTAATTGCATCCGGAGCTTCCATTACCAGTCTCTTTACAAGTTCTGGTTTTGCAGCAAAATGTCCGCCGCCAAAGCAGTCCAGATAATGCTGTACCGGTGAGTCATTTTCTTTATCTGCTGCCTGAATACCACCCTCAGCCATCATGGTGTTTGCATCACCGATACGCAGTTTGGTAACGATCATTACGTTGGCACCTGCTTTGTTTGCTTCGATAGCACAGGAAGAACCTGCACCGCCTCCGCCGATAACCAGTACATCTACGTCATAATCTACTTTTGTAATATCCACTTTATCTTTTATCAGACGGCTTGTAGAATGAAGCATTTCTGCCAGCTGCAGAGGAGCTTTCTGGCCTTTGTTTGCTCCTACCTTGATTTCAGCAAACGCATCTGGGTTATAATCTGGATGGAATTTTTTCAAAAGAGCGTCTTTTTCGTCTGCTG
>NZ_JBKVNQ010000101.1:0-5219 GCF_046967715.1 Hominisplanchenecus sp. | reverse complement strand
GATCTGTATGAGAACTGGACCGATGTATCCGGTTTCCTGATCACAGATCCACGTATCATCAAAAATCCGAAAGTGATCGATACTATCACTTATGTAGAGCTTCGCGAGCTGGCATACATGGGTGCTACCGTGCTTCATGAAGAAGCCATCTTCCCGGTAAGACAGGAAGGTATCCCGATCAACATCCGCAATACCAACCGTCCTCAGGATCCTGGTACGCTGATCGTTGAAAGTACCTGCAGAAAACCGCGTTATACGATCACCGGTATTGCCGGAAAGAAAGGATTTGCAGCCATCAACATCGAAAAAGATATGATGAACTCCGAAATCGGATTCTGCCGCAAAGTCCTGACCGTATTCGAAGACAATGGTATCTCCATCGAGCATATGCCTTCCGGAATCGATACCATGACGGTATTCGTACATCAGTCCGAATTCGAAGAGACCGAGCAGAAGGTACTGGCCGGTATCCACCGTGCTGTCAATCCGGATTCTGTCAATCTGGAATCTGATCTGGCACTGATCGCAGTCGTAGGTCGTGGCATGAAATCTCAGCGTGGAACAGCGGGACGTATTTTTTCCGCACTGGCACATGCAAGTATCAATGTCAAGATGATCGATCAGGGTTCCAGTGAGATGAACATCATCATCGGTGTGAGCAATCAGGATTTCGAGCGTGCGATCAAATCAATCTATGATATTTTTGTAACCGTACAGCTCTAAAAATCAAAGAGGGTACACAAAACCTGCGGCGGACATGGCAGGGATCTTGTGTGCCCGTCTTTTACGTTACTATACAACAGCATTTGACAGGGAGGTATGCAAGTGGAAGAGAAAGAAATTTCAAGAGCAGTCATCAAAAGACTGCCACGGTATTACCGTTATCTCGGTGAGCTGCTGGAATCCGGTACGGAGCGGATCTCATCCGGCGAGCTGAGCGAACGCATGCAGGTAACAGCATCCCAGATCCGGCAGGATCTCAATAATTTCGGTGGATTCGGCCAGCAGGGATATGGTTATAATGTAAAACATTTACATACGGAGATCGGGAAGATCCTGGGACTGGATCAGGATTACAATATGATCATCATCGGTGCCGGAAATCTCGGACAGGCTCTTGCAAATTATGTAAAATTTGAAAAAAACGGTTTTCTGGTCAAAGGGCTGTTCGATGTAAATCCAAAGCTGAAAGGCGTTGCAGTCAGAGGAATTGTGATCCGTATGACAGACGAGCTTCCTGCTTTTTTGCAGGAGCATGACATTCAGATCGCAGCCCTGACACTTCCGAAGCAGTATGCAAAGGAAATGGCAGTCTTTCTGGTGGATCACGGCATCCGTGCAATCTGGAATTTTGCCCATACGGATCTTCATCTGCCGGAAGATGTGATCATCGAAAACGTACATCTTTCGGAAAGCCTGATGCAGCTGTCTTACAATATCAGCCGCTACAGCAGAGAACATAAATAAAAAGAACGCAGAGAAAGAAAAAAGAAAACTGTATATTCCATTTGGACGGGCAGACAGGAGGTATATCGCATATGAGGATCTTGTTATCAAAAGAAGACATGAAAACATGTGACCAGAATACCATAGAAGGGTTCGGCGTTCCATCCTGTGTACTGATGGAGCGTGCGGCACTTGCGTGTGTCGATGAACTGTACCGAAGCGGTGCTGCACTTGACCGCGTTCTGGTCATCTGTGGTTCAGGCAATAACGGTGGAGACGGATTTGCCATCGCCAGACTTTTGTTTCTGGATCAGGTACCGGTTTCCATCTGGTTTGTCGGAAAAGAGCAGTCCTGCACGGATCAGACACGCCATCAGAAAGAAATCTGTGAGAAATATGGGATAACTTTTTGTAGTAACCCGGAAATAAATGAATATACTGTTATAGTAGATGCACTGTTTGGAATCGGTCTTTCGCGTGACATCGAAGGCAGCTACCGGGACGCAATCGGGCGGATCAATGAGAGTCCTGCTTTTGTACTGTCTGTCGATATTCCTTCCGGCATTGACGGAAACACGGGTGTGATACGGGGGATTGCCGTAAAGGCTGACCTGACAGTGACATTTGCTTTTGAGCAACCGGGGCATTATATCGGAAAAGGGCGTGCCTGTACCAAAGAGGTACGTGTACGTCAGATCGGTATTACAAAAGAAAGCCTTCCGAAATGCCGGAAATCTTACGTCTGCTATGACAGTATGGATTTAAGGCGGCTGCCAGAGCGACTTGCCACAGAAAACAAAGGTTCCTGCGGCAAAGTTCTTCTGATCGCCGGGAGCCGGGACATGTGCGGTGCTGCAATCTTAAGTGCACGTGCAGCGTATCGAAGCGGAGCCGGTTATGTTCGCATCTACACAGACGAACACAATCAGTCCGCCCTTTTTCAGTCTATCCCGGAAGCAGTGGTAAGCTGCATCCATTCCAACTGGAAGAGAGAACTTGAAAACCTGCTTGCGTGGGCTGATGTGGTTGCAGTAGGTCCCGGCATCGGCATGGAAGCACAAAAGCTTGACATCCTGAATTATGTACTGGAACATGCGGATATTCCGGTCATTCTTGATGCCGATGCTTTGAATCTTGTGGCACGCCATAACCTTTCCCTTGATGGATATTCCATGCCGGTAGCTGTGACACCACATCTTGGGGAGATGGCAAGACTGTGCAGATCAACCATTTCCGATATTTCAGAGGATCTGATCGCAAGTGCCGAAATCTTTGCGAAAGAACAACATGTGATTTGTGTCTTAAAGGATGCCGGAACCGTTGTCAGCAACGGCAGCGAATCCTACATCAACACTTCCGGGAACAGCGGCATGGCAACTGCCGGTTCCGGCGATGTGCTGACCGGCGTATTTGCCGGGCTTACCGCACAGGGGATGACGTTATTTGAAGCTGCAAAACTTGCTGTTTTTCTGCATGGATGTGCCGGCGATGCGGCCGCACAAAAATACGGAAAGCGAAGTATGACAGCAAATGATCTGGTGGAGGGACTGATCCGGGTTCTGGCAGATGCAGACGATAAAAATAAATGGAAGTAACGAAAGCAACGGTTACAAAAAACAATACAGGAAGGACTTGAAACATGATGAGCAGTAAATACAGCCGTGTCTGTGCCGAGATCGACATGGATGCCATTGCAGAAAATTTTCGGATCATGCACGAAGCGATCCACCCGGAAACCAAAATGGTTGCTGTAATAAAAACAGATGGTTACGGTCACGGTGCAGTGCCGATCGCACAGATGATACAGCCGGAAGATTATATCTGGGGATTTGCCGTCGCAACGATGACAGAAGCGATGATCCTGCGGAAAAATCAGATTACAAAACCGGTGCTGATCCTGGGCTATACATTCGAAGAAGACTACGAAGATCTGATCCGTTACGAGATCCGACCGATTGTGTTCAAACTGGATATGGCAAAGGAACTGTCTGAAGCAGCCGTTCATTTAAAGAAAACACTTTCTATACATATTGGACTGGATACGGGAATGAGCCGCATCGGTTTTTCTGATACCGAAGAGAGCATAGAAACAATCCGTAAAATCGCATCCTTACCGGGAATTGAAATAGAAGGCATGTTTACGCACTTTGCGAAAGCAGATGAACTGGATAAAACGGCTACAAACAGACAATTTGAACGTTATATGCATTTTGCACACAGACTGGAAGAGGCAGGCATTACGATTCCATTAAAACACGTATCAAACAGTGCCGCTCTGATGGAGCTTGCAGATATGAACTTAAATCTGGTGCGTGCCGGCATCAGTATTTACGGCATCTATCCATCCGCTGAAGTTTCCAGAGATTCTATGAAACTGACGCCTGCAATGTCCATTCACAGCCGCATCGTGTATATCAAAGAGATTGAAACGGGTACCGAGATCAGTTACGGCGGAACCTTTACAGCTCCGCATCCGATGCGGATTGCTACGATTCCGGTCGGCTATGGGGATGGTTATCCGCGGATGCTTTCCAATAAGGGATATGTTCTGATACACGGGAAACGTGCAAAAATCCTCGGAAGGATCTGCATGGATCAGTTTATGGTCGATGTGACGGACATTCCGCAGGCAAAAGAACTGGATGAAGTAATTTTAGTCGGCAGACAGGGAGACGAAGAGATCACCGTAGACGAACTTGGTGATCTTTGCGGTCGCTTTTCTTATGAATTTATCTGTGATATCGGCAAACGTGTACCGCGTATCTACACCAGAAATCACGAAGTCTATTTGGTACGTGACTGTTCCGGTACCAACTGATCCTGCCTTAAGGCGAACTGCATACACCAGAAAAATGTGGAAATACTAAGCTTAAAACCAGAAGCGGAGTGTGAAGTGTGTGTTGATTCGACGAGGGGATATTTTTTATGCGGACTTAAGACCGGTCATCGGCTCGGAACAGGGCGGTGTACGTCCAGTTCTGATCATTCAGAATGATACGGGAAACCGGCACAGTCCAACGGTGATCTGTGCAGCGATCACCTCCAAAATGAACAAAGCAAAGCTGCCGACACATGTGGAGATTGAATCTTCAAGATATAACATGGTACGTGATTCTGTAATCCTTCTGGAACAGCTGCGTACCATCGACAAAAAACGACTGAAAGATAAAGTATGCCATCTGGATACGGAAATCCTGGACCGCGTAAATCAGGCTCTCGCAGTCAGTCTGGATCTACATAGCTGATTGATCCTGGGAACTTGACTATTTTTCAGTGTGGTGTTATTATAATGGATATGCCTGCCTCCTGTGCAGGGAAATCAGGCCGTTAAGCGGCAGAATGAAGAAACAGATACTTGGAAGAGAAAGGAAGATTTCGAAATGTCAGGACATTCAAAATTTGCAAACATAAAGCACAAAAAAGAGAAAAACGATGCTGCGAAGGGAAAGATCTTTACCATTATCGGCCGTGAGATTGCAGTTGCCGTAAAAGAAGGCGGACCAGATCCGGCAAACAACAGCAAACTTGCCGCTGTTGTCGCAAAAGCAAAAGCAAACAACATGCCGAACGATACGATCGACCGTGGTATCAAAAAAGCAGCCGGAGATGCAAACTCTGTCAATTACGAGTATGTTTCCTATGAAGGATATGGTCCTTGCGGAATCGCGATTATCGTGGACGCACTGACAGACAACAAAAACCGTACTGCAGCCAATGTAAGAAGTGCATTTACAAAAGGAAACGGAAGCATCGGAACACAGGGCTGTGTTTCT
>NZ_JBKVNQ010000100.1:0-5319 GCF_046967715.1 Hominisplanchenecus sp. | reverse complement strand
CTGCAGCACTGCGGTAAATAAAATACCGACCAGGATACCGGCAAGCGGATTGGAAAACATTGTGAGCATATTGATAAACATCTGGTTTTCACGAAGCGGAGAAACAGCCCCGCTCATCATCTGCATACCTGTCATCAAAACAGCAAAACCCAGCATGATATTGCCCATATTTTTATGTACAGAGCGTTTCCCAAACATGCGGAAAATAATACCGACCACTGCTACAACGGCAGATATCGTCGCTGTTGAAAAAATACTTGCGATCCCGCCGGAACCCTGAATATAGGACAGACACAAGATCCATCCTGTGATACTGGTACCAATATTGGCTCCCATGATGATACCGATCGCCTGTTTCAGCTTCATCATACCGGAGTTTACAAAACCGATCACCATAACTGTCGTTGCCGAAGATGACTGGATCACACTGGTAACTGCCGTACCAAGTGCCACACCCTTGATCGGCGTGTTCGTCATTCGATATAAAAATGCTTCCAGTTTATTTCCGGCGACCATCTTGAGTCCGTCGCCCATCAGTGACATTCCGAATAAAAACAGTGCTACTCCACATAGAAGTGATAAAATCATTGAAAATATCTGCATAGTTTTCTCCTCTGTATCTTTTTCTTTTCCTTGTCCTCGTATTCGTTTTCCTATTTTGATTTTTAAGCATTTACTTTTCCATTATGCCACATTATGCGATGAATTACAATATTTTTGCTTAAGGAAACCTTTATTTTTTGTTTCTAAAAAAATGCGAAACATCATCAAAACGTTTGATATTTCAAAAAATTTGTCGTATAATGAACTTTGTATCTTTTTTCGGGTATCTTTTCCTATTATAATAGGTGGATCAGAAAACGGCTGTTTTCTGTCCGGATCCCGGATCAAACATCATTACATAAGGATTTTAAATTTATGAATATGAATACGAATCAGACAAAACTTCATACTTTAGGAATCGATATCGGTTCCACAACCGTTAAGGTTGCTATTTTGAATGAGAAAAACGAACTTCTTTTCTCTGATTATGAACGCCATTATGCCAATATCCAGGAGACGCTCTCTGCACTTCTGAAAAAAGCATATGACAGCCTCGGTGAACTTTCGCTCTCGCCGATGATCACCGGCTCCGGCGGTCTTACCCTTGCCAAGCATCTTGGTATTCCTTTTGTTCAGGAAGTTATTGCTGTTTCTACTGCTCTTCAGGACTATGCTCCGCAGACAGATGTAGCGATCGAGCTTGGCGGTGAAGATGCAAAAATTATTTATTTTGAAGGTGGAAATGTAGAGCAGCGTATGAATGGTATCTGTGCCGGCGGAACCGGATCCTTTATCGATCAGATGGCTTCGCTTCTGCAGACCGACGCTTCTGGGCTGAATGACTATGCAAAAAATTATAAAGCTCTGTATCCAATCGCCGCCCGCTGCGGTGTATTTGCAAAGACAGATATTCAGCCTCTGATCAACGAAGGGGCTACGAAAGAAGACCTGTCGGCTTCTATTTTCCAGGCCGTTGTAAACCAGACGATCAGCGGTCTTGCCTGCGGAAAACCGATTCGCGGACATGTGGCATTTTTAGGCGGACCGCTTCATTTTTTAACAGAGCTGAAAGCTGCTTTCATCCGCACCCTGAAGCTGGATGACGAACATGCGATCACACCGGAAAATTCTCACCTGTTTGCTGCAATCGGTTCAGCCCTTAATTATAAGGAGGATGTTATAACATCCCTTTCTGCACTGATCCAGAAACTTTCCGGCACCATCCACATGGAATTTGAGGTTGCCCGTATGGATCCTTTGTTTGCTTCCAAAGAAGAATATGAGGAATTTTCGGAACGTCAGAGTCAGTATAACGTTATGACCGGCGATCTGGAAACGTACGAAGGAAACTGCTATCTTGGTATTGATGCCGGATCTACCACGACAAAAGCTGCTCTGGTCGGAGAAGACGGTGCTCTGCTTTATTCTTTCTACAGTAACAACAACGGCAGCCCGTTAAAGACTACGATTCGTGCAATCCAGGATATTTACAAAAAGCTGCCTGACACTGCCAAGATCGTTCGTTCCTGTTCAACCGGTTACGGCGAGGCACTGATCAAAGCCGCTCTCCTGCTCGACGAGGGCGAAGTAGAAACGGTATCTCATTATTATGCCGCTGCATTCTTTGATCCGGATGTAGACTGCATCCTGGATATCGGTGGTCAGGATATGAAATGTATCAAGATCAAAAATCAGACCGTTGACAGTGTACAGCTGAACGAAGCATGTTCTTCCGGATGCGGTTCTTTTATCGAAACGTTTGCCAAATCTCTGAATTACAGTGTACAGGATTTTGCAAAAGCCGCTCTTTTTGCCAAGAACCCGATCGACCTTGGTACCCGTTGCACCGTATTTATGAACTCAAAGGTAAAACAGGCTCAGAAAGAAGGGGCAGAAGTCGCTGATATTTCTGCCGGGCTTGCTTATTCGGTTATCAAAAATGCTCTTTATAAAGTAATCAAAGTTTCCGATGCTTCTGAGCTTGGCAAACACATCGTTGTGCAGGGCGGTACGTTCTACAACGATGCCGTTCTTCGCAGTTTCGAAAAGATTGCCGGATGTGAAGCAATCCGCCCGGATATCGCCGGTATCATGGGTGCTTTCGGTGCTGCACTGATCGCCCGTGAGCGTTATCAGGACGTGTAGGACCACCATGCTCTCCATCGACAAGATCAATCATCTGCAGTTCACGACCACCATGGCAAAATGCAAAGGCTGTACCAACCAGTGCCGCCTGACCATCAACCGTTTTACCGGGGGCCGTCAGTTTGTGACCGGAAACCGCTGTGAGCGTGGTATCGGAAAAGAGCGAAATAAAGAGAAAATCCCGAACCTGTTCGAATATAAGAACAAGCTTCTGTTTGACCGCAAACCACTGGAGGCAGATGAAGCAGTAAGAGGTACCGTCGGCATCCCGCGTGTCCTCAATATGTACGAAAATTATCCATTCTGGTTTGAATTTTTCACGGCTCTGAAATATCGCGTGGTACTTTCTCCGCCATCCACCAGAAAGATATATGAGCTTGGCATCGAGTCCATCCCAAGCGAATCCGAATGCTACCCGGCAAAGCTTGCCCACGGACATGTAACCTGGCTGATCAAACAGGGAGTTCCTTTCATTTTCTACCCGTGTATTCCATATGAGCGAAATGAATTCCCGGACTCTAACAACCATTACAACTGTCCGATCGTAACATCCTATGCGGAAAATATCAAAAATAATATTGATGAGTTAAAAGACGGCTCGATCCGTTTTGAAAATCCGTTCCTCTCTTTTGCCAGTGAAGATACCATCTGCAAACAGATGATCAAAGCTTTCCCTGACATTCCAAAAGAGGAAGTCCGTGCCGCTGTAAAGACTGGATGGCAGGAACTTGCCCGCACAAGGCAGGCGATGTACGACAAAGGCGAAGAAACTTTAAAATGGATGGAAGAAAACGGCCGCCACGGCATTGTGCTTGCAGGCCGCCCGTACCACATCGATTCTGAGATCAACCACGGCATCCCAGAACTGATCAATTCTTACGGTCTGGCTGTTCTGACCGAAGATTCTGTATCCAACCGCAATCTGCCGGAACGCCCTCTGATCGTTATGGATCAGTGGATGTACCACAGCCGTCTGTATGCCGCAGCCAACTTTGTCAAGACAAGAGATGATCTTGACCTGATCCAGCTGAACTCTTTCGGATGCGGACTGGATGCCGTTACTACAGACTGTGTCAACGATATCCTTTCAAACTCCGGCAAGATCTATACCTGTCTGAAGATTGATGAAGTAAACAATTTAGGAGCTGCCCGTATCCGTGTACGTTCCTTGATTGCTGCCCTACGTATCCGCAGAGAACAGAATCTGCCACGTGAGATCGTCGCTTCCAATTTCGACCGTGTTGTATTTACCGAAGAAATGCGAAAAGACTACACAATCCTCTGCCCGCAGATGTCTCCGATCCACTTTAACATCCTGGAATCTGCATTCCGTGCAGCCGGTTACAACCTCGTTGTCATGCAGAACGATGACCGTCAGGCTGTGGATATGGGACTGAAATATGTCAACAACGATGCTTGCTATCCTTCTCTGATCGTTGTCGGCCAGATTATGGACAGCTTGTTGTCCGGTAAATATGACTTAAATAAGACTGCCGTTCTGATTTCCCAGACAGGCGGCGGCTGCCGTGCCAGCAATTATATCGGCTTTATCCGCCGTGCCCTGAAAAAGGCAGACATGGAACAGATTCCTGTCATCTCCATCAATTTGAGCGGTCTTGAGAAAAATCCGGGATTTAAAATCAGCTACAGTCTTGTGATGCGTGGTCTGTACGGTGCGATCTTCGGCGATATTTTCATGCGTTGTCTCTACCGTATGCGTCCTTATGAAAAAGTCAAAGGTTCCGCAAATGCCATGCATGAAAAATGGGAAAAAGTCTGCAAAGATTTTGTCTCTTCCAAGCATCCGACTATGGGACAGTTCAAAAAGCTGTGCCGTGATATTATCCGTGACTTCGATAACCTGCCGATTACAGATGAGAAAAAACCTCGCGTCGGCATTGTAGGAGAAATTCTGGTAAAATTCCTGCCGGCTGCCAACAATCATCTGGTAGATCTGCTGGAATCCGAGGGGGCTGAAGCGGTGATGCCGGATCTGATCGACTTTTTGCTCTACTGTTTCTACAACACGAACTTTAAAGCAGAAAATCTTGGCATGAAGAAATCTTCCGCAACCATTGGAAATGCCGGTATCGCTCTGTTAGAATATTTCCGCAAACCGGCTGCCAGAGCTTTTGCAGCAAGCAAACATTTTGATCCACCTGCACATATCCAGGATCTGGCTGGTTATGCAAAACCGATCGTTTCCAACGGAAATCAGACCGGTGAAGGCTGGTTCCTGACCGGAGAGATGTTAGAGCTGATCCACAGCGGTGTCAACAACATCGTCTGCACACAGCCATTTGGATGCCTGCCGAACCACGTAGTCGGCAAAGGTGTCATCAAAGAACTGCGTCATCAGTATCCGATGTCCAATATCGTTGCCATCGACTACGATCCAGGTGCCAGTGAAGTAAATCAGCTGAACCGAATCAAACTGATGCTCTCCACAGCAAATAAAAACCTGAAAAAATAACAAAATGCAGAGTATAAAAAAGCAGAGCCACTATGATAACAAAATCATGTACTCTGCTTTTTTGTATTCTGATACTCTTTATACGCTCTATGAAGTCTGGTCACGTGAACTACCCATTGTCTAAAGCCAATGGGCTTCCTGCTTCGCAGACCTCGTAA
>NZ_JBKVNQ010000099.1:0-5399 GCF_046967715.1 Hominisplanchenecus sp. | reverse complement strand
TTCCAGTTCACAGGCATGACAGCAGAAAAACTGTTCGAGCAGATGAGACCGGATGCACTGAAGAGAATCCAGAACAGCCTGGTTCTTGAAGCAGTAGCAAAAGCAGAGAATATCGAAATTTCTGATGAAAGAGTAGAAGAAGAACTGCAGAAAATGGCAGACGCTTACAAGATGGAGCTGGACAAAGTGAAATCTCTGATGGACGATGCAGCGATCGACCAGATGAAAGATGACCTGGCAATCCAGGCAGCAGTAGATCTGGTAAGAGATGCAGCAAAAGAAGTAGAAGCAAAAAAAGAAGAGAAAAGCGAAGAAGCATAAGTCGATTGACAGACAATGATGGCAAGTGGAAGGAGTGTTGACATGAGTTTAGTACCTTATGTCCTGGAACAGACCAGCCGCGGTGAGAGAACTTATGACATTTATTCAAGACTTCTGAAAGACCGTATCATCTTTCTTGGAGAAGAAGTAAATGATGTAAGTGCCAATCTGATCGTTGCACAGCTTTTATTCCTGGAATCTGAAGATCCGGGAAAGGATATTCATCTGTATATTAACAGCCCGGGCGGTTCCGTGAGTGCAGGATGGGCAATTTATGATACCATGCATTATGTGAAATGTGATGTTTCCACAATCTGCATGGGCATGGCAGCAAGTATGGGTGCATTCTTACTGGCAGGCGGTGCAAAAGGCAAACGTTTTGCACTTCCAAACGCAGAAATTATGATCCATCAGCCATCTGGCGGAGCACAGGGACAGGCATCTGATATCAAGATCGTAGCAGATAAGATCATTGATACCAGAAGAAAGCTGAATGAGCATCTGGCAGCAAATACTGGTCAGCCGCTCAGCGTGATTGAGGTAGACACAGAAAGAGATCATTACATGAGTGCCGAAGAGGCAAAGGCATATGGCCTGATCGACGATGTGATCAGCAATCACTAGATACAAAGGAAGGGGTGTTGCCATTATGCAACGCCCCTTTTTCGATTGAAACAGAATGATGTTGATATTGTTATTTGGAGGTTTGAAATGGCAGGAAAAATAGGAGAACAGAAAGTAAGATGTTCCTTTTGCAATAAATCAGAAGATCAGGTGCGCAAGCTGATCGCAGGACCGGATGGGGTTTATATTTGTGATGAATGTATCGAAATCTGTGACGAAATCCTGGAAGAAGAATTAGAAGATGAATTTAACATGACGGTGGATGAGGAGATCAATCTTCTGAAACCGGAGGAGATTAAGGCATTCCTGGATGATTATGTGATCGGACAGGATGAGGCCAAAAAAGCACTTTCTGTTGCTGTTTACAATCATTACAAGAGAATCCTTGCAGGAAAAGATCTGGATGTAGAACTGCAGAAAAGTAATATCCTGATGCTTGGTCCGACCGGTTCCGGTAAAACACTGCTCGCACAGACACTGGCGAAGCTTTTGAATGTACCGTTTGCGATCGCAGATGCGACAGCACTGACGGAAGCGGGATATGTCGGCGAGGACGTGGAGAATATTCTGCTGAAGATTATTCAGGCAGCAGATTATGATATCAAGAAAGCAGAGCATGGTATCATTTATATTGATGAGATCGACAAGATCACAAGAAAATCGGAGAATGCATCGATCACCCGAGATGTGTCCGGTGAAGGTGTGCAACAGGCACTGCTGAAAATCCTGGAGGGTACGGTTGCTTCTGTTCCGCCTCAGGGAGGAAGAAAGCATCCGCATCAGGAACTGCTTCAGATCGATACCACAAACATCCTCTTTATCTGCGGCGGAGCATTTGAAGGACTGGAAAAGATCATCGAGAACCGTACCGACACTAAGGCGATCGGCTTTAATTCGGCACTTCAGGAGAAAAAGACGGAGGATGTCGGAGCTGTACTCAAACAAGTACTTCCGCAGGATTTCATTAAATTCGGTATGATTCCGGAGCTGATGGGTCGTGTGCCGGTCATCGTTTCTCTGAATCCGCTGGATCGTGACACCCTGATTCGTATTTTGCAGGAGCCGAAGAATTCCATCGTAAAACAGTACAAAAAACTGTTTGAGCTGGATGGCGTGGATCTGGAGTTTGATGATGGTGCGATCGAGGCCATTGCAGACAAGACACTGGAGAGAAAGACAGGTGCCAGAGGTCTGCGTGCGATCATGGAACAGGCTATGATGGATCTGATGTACCGCATACCGTCCGATGATACGATCGCTTCCTGCGGTGTGACAAAAGAAGTGATCGAAGGCACAGGAGAACCAATCCTCACACATAAAGAAAAAACAGCCGCAAAACCACGCGGCAGACGCTTTAAAAATGGAGTTGAAGAAACAGCATAATGAGTGAAGAAATAACACGTATGCCGGCAGTTGCACTGCGAGGGATGACGATCCTGCCATCGATGATCGTGCATTTTGATGTAAGCCGGGATAAATCGATAAAGGCGATCGAACAGGCGATGACAGCGGACCAGAAACTGTTTGTGGTAACACAGAGAGATCCGGAAGCTTCAGATCCGGGGATCGATGATCTGTATCACATCGGTACCGTTGTGGAGATCAAACAGCTTGTGAAATTACCGAAAAATATTATACGCGTACTGGTAGAAGGCCTGGAGCGTGCGGAATTGCTGGAAATGGAAGCATCTGCCGGATATCTGGACGCCAAAGTTGCAACGTTCCCGGATGTCAAAGATCAGGATTATCCGGGAAAAGGCGATGAAGTCGGACAGCAGGCGATGATCCGCAATCTGAAAGAACTGTTTCAGAAGTACGCACAGGCAAACGGCAAGATCAGCCAGGAGCTGGTGCGTCAGATCATGGAGATTGAAGATCTGGAGCATCTGACAGATCAGATCGCGATCCATATTCCACTGTACTATGAAGAAAAACAGAGGATTCTGGAAGCTGTTTTTCTGTATGACCGCTATGAAGAGCTCTGTGTGATTCTTGCAAACGAAGAGAATATCATGCGGATCAAAGTGCAGCTTCAGGAAAAGGTAAAGGCACGTATCGACAAAAATCAGAAAGAATATATTTTAAGAGAACAGCTGAAATTAATAAGAGAAGAACTGGGCGATGACACAACGCTGGATGATGCACAGCATTTTCTGGAAGAAACGGAAAAGCTGACGGCAGGCGAAGAAGTCAAAGAGAAGATACGAAAAGAGATCAAACGCTTTTCTAATTCGGCAGGCAATACTTCTGAAGCAGGAGTGATCCGTGGCTATATCGAGACACTGCTGGAAATGCCGTGGGATAAAATGTCTGAGGATAACGAAGATATTTCCGCAGCGAGAAAGCAGCTGGATCAGGATCACTACGGACTTGAGAAAGTAAAAGAGCGTGTATTAGAATTTCTGGCAGTCCGGACGCTGACCAGGAAAGGGGACAGTCCGATCCTCTGTCTGGTTGGCCCGCCGGGAACCGGTAAGACTTCCATTGCAAAATCCATTGCGGAAGCACTGAACAAACAATATGTCCGCATCTGTCTTGGCGGTGTGCGGGATGAAGCTGAGATCCGCGGCCACAGAAGAACATACGTCGGAGCGATGCCCGGGCGTATTGCGAACGGACTGAAAATGGCAGGCGTCAAAAATCCGCTGATGCTGCTGGATGAAGTAGACAAGGTGAGCAGTGATTACAAAGGCGATACTTCATCTGCTCTTCTGGAAGTCCTTGATCCGGAGCAGAATGTCAGATTCCGCGATCATTATATTGAGATCCCGGTGGATCTTTCAGAAGTTTTGTTTATCGCAACGGCAAACGATGTGCAGGGGATCCCGCGTCCGCTTCTTGACCGTATGGAACTGATCGAGATCTCCAGCTATACGGAGAATGAGAAACTGCATATCGCAAAGGAACATCTTCTGAAAAAGCAGGTCCGAAAACATGGATTGGAAAATTATACCTTTACCGTTTCGGACGGTGCTCTGAAAAAGATGATTACATCTTATACAAGAGAGGCCGGAGTGCGGGGACTGGAGCGTCGCATCGGCGAGATCTGCAGGAAAACGGCAAAAGAGATCCTCGAAGAGAAAAAAACGGCAGTCCGCATCACAGAGAGCAACCTGAGCCGTTATCTCGGAAAAGAACGTTACCACGTAGAAAAAGCCAATGAAAAAGATGAGGTTGGCATCGTACGCGGTCTGGCATGGACCAGTGTCGGCGGTGTAACCTTGCAGGTGGAAGTAAACTGCATGCCGGGCAAAGGCGATTTCAAGCTAACTGGTCAGATCGGGGATGTGATGAAAGAGTCCGCACAGACAGCAATCAGCTACATCCGATCTGTCGGAGATAAGTGGAACATCGACCGGGGATTCTTCCGGGAACACGATATACATATCCACATTCCGGAGGGGGCGGTTCCAAAAGACGGACCTTCCGCAGGTATTACGATGGCAACAGCGATCCTGTCGGCGATCACGGAGATCCCGGTTCGTGCAGATGTTGCCATGACAGGTGAGATCACATTGCGGGGCAGAGTGCTGCCAATCGGCGGACTCAAAGAAAAGCTGATGGCAGCGAAAAATGCAGGTATGCACAGGGTGCTTGTGCCGGAGAAAAACCGTGTGGATGTGCAGGAGATATCCGGCGAAATCAAAAAAGGACTGGATATCCGTTTTATGGAAAATATGGATGAAGTGCTGGAACTGGCACTTTGCAGTCAGAAATAGAACAAAAGGAAAACAGGAGGAAACGAGATGATCGTAAAGAATGCAGAACTGGAAACTGTCTGTGGCATTACCAGCAAATTGCCGGAAAACGGGCAAATAGAAGTGGCATTTGCAGGAAAGTCAAATGTAGGGAAATCTTCTCTGATCAACGGGCTGATGAACCGAAAGTCTCTTGCACGTACCAGCTCGGCACCGGGAAAGACGCAGACCATCAATTTCTATGCCGTGACCGGACGCAGAGAGACAAAAAAAGAAGCACAGGGCATGGTGTCTGCGGATGAGAAGGTTTATCTCGTGGACCTTCCGGGCTATGGTTATGCCAAAGTTTCGCAGAACGAAAAGCAGAAATGGGGCAAGATGATCGAAGATTATCTGCATAAATCCTCACAGTTAAAAGCAGTCTTTCTGCTGATCGATATCCGCCATGATCCATCCGCAAACGATAAGCAGATGTATGACTGGGTTCTGCATAATGGATTCTCACCGATTATTATCGCTACCAAGTTAGATAAGATCAAGAGAAGCCAGGTGCAGAAACAGGTCAAAGCCATCAAACAGGGATTGCAGGTAGAAAAAGGGACACTGGTGATTCCGTTTTCCGCAGAGACAAAGCAAGGAAGAGAAGAAATCTGGAGTGTGATCGAAGGATTTCTGGATGCGGAATAAAAATTTATCGTTGATTTCCTGGCAGGTGTAAAGAACTGAAATGCCGCACATTTTAAAATAGTGTTTGCA
>NZ_JBKVNQ010000098.1:0-5438 GCF_046967715.1 Hominisplanchenecus sp. | reverse complement strand
GATTTGGAATGCATTTTGACCAAGTTACTGCGAACGGAGTGAACAGTAACAAATATAGTAAACTGACAGAAAGAGGTGAAAGATTCGTGAAGAAGAGAACGACGGCCCTTTTGCTGGGGAGTGTGCTGTTATGTCATGCATCTCTGGTTTATGGCGAAGTTCCGGATTATGATACAGTGCTGGAAACGGCACAGAAGGAAAATAAGTCTGTCCAGACATTTGAGACAGATGATGGTAAGGGGAATACGGTTCAGGTAACAGCAGATAAGAAAACACTTTATGTGACAGCCAGAATAGCAGGTATTTATTCCATGCCCTCTGACAGCAGTGCGGAGCTTATGGCAGCAGCACTGGGAGACCAGGTAGAACAGACGGCGATCTGTGACAATGGCTGGAGTAAGGTGGAGGCAGAGTCTGAAGGAGAAAAGGTCATAGGATATATGCAGACGCAGGCACTGAACAGCGAAAATCAGATTCTGTCTGTAGATGAGGAAGAAGTGGAAGTAACATCTGACAGCAGCATTCTGGATTATCCGGGAAAGAAAGATGGAGAAGTTGTCGGCGAAGTGCTGGAACTGGATCAGGTAAAGCGTACAGGAACCGTAAATGGTGTCTGGAGCAGGATCAAATATCAGAATGCAGACGGAACGGAAAAAGAGGGATATATCCCGACCAGCTGCCTGGATGTTGCAGATGCTCAGGAAAGTACAGATACTTCGGCATCCATAGATAAGAAAAAAGATGCAGGAACCCTTCACAAAAGCAGCGGTAAAGGAGTCTTTGCAGATGCACTGGAGACAGATGAGAGTGTTACCGAGCAGAATGGAGTACAGATCGGAACACCGGTGGCAGCATCCTCTGATGCTAAACTCAAAGACCTTGGTGTATTCAAGATCACACATTACTGTCCGTGCAGTATTTGTTGTGGACCGTATGCAAATGGAATCACTTCTACGGGTGTAACAGCGGTGACAAACCACACGATCGCAGTAGACCCGTCACAGATACCATATGGAAGCAAGGTTGTGATCAATGGACAGGTTTATGTCGCAGAGGACTGTGGTGGTGCGATCAAGACAAACTGTATTGATATTTATGTGGCAACGCATGCAGAGGGTGAGTCCAAGGGCGTTTATTACACAGAGGTTTATCTTATCCAGTAAAATACAAAATCTCCGGCTGAAACAGCAAAAGCTGTATCCTGCCGGAGATTTTTGTAAGAGTTTTATCTTGCCATGGAATAAATCTTTTCCATGTCTTTCATGTTTAACTGTTTAAATACACCAATGGTACGGGTATCTTCAAAGCTGCATTTAAAAGCAAGCTCATGAATCTGCTGGTCATTAAGATCAAGACCAAGTTCATGCAGGCTGGTAGGCATCTGGATAGACCGGAAAAAGTTTTCCATTGCTTCGATTCCGGCCAGGGCGGTGTTGTTGAAATCAAGATCACATGGGATTTCAAATACATTTGTTGCAAACTGTGCAAAACGTTCCGGATTTACGTCGTATACATATCGTGCCCAGCTTCCCCAGATAGCCGCAAGACCGGCACCGTGGGTGACATCGTAAAGACCACCAAGTTCATGTTCAAGCTGATGACAGGACCAGTCACCGCCACCGGTGCCGCATCCGGTCAGACCGTTATGAGAAAGACTTCCGGCCCACATGATCTCTGCACGGGCGTTGTAGTTGCCTGGCTCCTTCATAAGGATACGTGCGTTATAGATCACAGTCTGCATCAGAGATTCACTCATGCTGTCGGTAATCTCCATAGTTTCGATATTGACAAAATAGCGTTCCATGGTGTGCATGAGAATGTCGACACATCCGCTCTCGGTCTGATACTGAGGAAGACTGTAGGTCAGCCTTGGATTCATCAGAGCGAATTTAGGACGGCAGAGATCACTTCTGGTGCTTCCACGTTTGAGCCAGCCCTCTTCGTTGGTGATAACACAGGAACCGCTCATTTCACTTCCGGAAGCTGCAATGGTAGGAATCACACCAATCGGAAGACAGGCAGTCGGAGTCTCTGTCTTGAGGAAGAAATTCCAGACATCTGTCCATGGATTCGCAACACCATAACCGATTGCTTTACCGGAATCGATGACACTTCCGCCACCAACGGCAAGAATAAAATCTACATTCTCTTTCCGGCAGAGTTCAATGCCTTCGCGTACTTTGGAAAGACGGGGATTTGGAACAACACCGCCCAGAGTGACAAAGTCAATATCAGCATCGGTAAGACATTTTTTGATTTCATCAAGAAGTCCGGAAGAGATGGCACTGTGACTGCCGTAATGGATCAGAACTTTATGGCAGCCTTCTTCTTTCAGGATATCACCGATCTGTAAATGAGAATCTTTGCCAAAAATAACCCTTGTGGGGGCAAAATATTCGAAGCTTCGCATAATGATAGTTACTCCTTATATAAATTTAATAAATATCGTATCTGCAGATATCAGCTCAGGATCATGCACCCGGGTTTCGCGTGCATTCAGTCTGACCAAGACATCATAAGATAAATATAACATAATTGTAAAAATAAATACATAAAAAATTTGGGGTTTTTCAAGGAATAGAAAACATTCTGGACATTTCCTTTCCGGTGTAATATTATAAAAGAATAAAAAGGCAGGTGATAAAATGGAAAATATAGTGATCATCGGTGCAGGTCCCGCCGGAATTTCAGCTGCTCTGTATGCGGCGAGAGGAAATCTGAATCCTCTTGTGATAAATAACGGTATCGGAGCACTGGAAAAGGCGGAGAAGATCGAGAATTATTATGGCCTGGAACAGCCAGTTTCGGGCAGGGAGCTTTATGAGAGAGGACTTGCTCAGGCAGAAGCCCTGGGTGTCCGTATCATAGAGGCAGAGGTGCTGGGAATCAGCGGTTTTGATACTTTTACAGTAAAGACCACAGCCGGAGATTTTGATACGGTCAGCGTGATTCTGGCGACAGGAGGGAAGCGAACTGCTCCGAAGATTCCAGGTCTCAGGGAATTTGAGGGGAGAGGTGTCAGCTATTGTGCTGTCTGTGATGCCTTCTTTTACAGAGGCAAGGAAGTTGCTGTTGTCGGAAATGGTGATTTTGCTCTTCATGAGGCAGAACAGCTTCGGAATGTCACACAGGATGTGACAATCTATACAGATGGAAAGAAACCGGAATTTTCCAGAGAACATCCTATCTCAGTTAATACGATGAAGATTCAGGCAATTGAAGGCGAGGATAAGGTTTCCGGTCTTCTGATGCAGAGTGATGCGTCTGTACAGGAAGCAGAAACACAGGTGAAGTCGTTTTATCCGGCAGATGGAGTTTTTATAGCACTTGGTACTGCCGGAAGTACGGAGATTGCCAGACAGATGGGGGCGGAGATCACCGATAAGGGCAACATTAAGATAAATAAAGAGATGGAAACGACCATTCCAGGACTTTTTGCGGCGGGAGACTGTACGGGAGGGCTTCTTCAGGTATCAAAAGCGGTTTATGAAGGCAGTATGGCCGCCATCAGTGCAGGGAAGTATGTCCGCAGTAAAAAATCTTCATAAAAAACAGGCAAACGGAAATCATATATCTGAGCGTACTGTCAAAAGACAGAGCTTATAACAGGAGGAATCATTATGGCAAAAGCAATTACAGCAGCGAATTTTGAACAGGAAGTTCTTAAGGCGGAGAAACCAGTGTTGCTGGATTTCTGGGCAACCTGGTGCGGACCATGTATGCGTCAGGGTCCGATCGTTGAGGAACTGGCAGAAGAGGGATACTGTGTAGGCAAGATCGACGTTGACCAGGAACCGGAGCTGGCACAGAAATTCCGTATTATGAGTATTCCGACACTTCTGATCTTCCGAAATGGTCAGGAAGCAGAGCGACTGGTCGGACTGACTCCAAAAGAAACAATTAAGGAGCTTCTGGATAAATAAGATCCAGAAAGGTTTATAAGATTTATGAAAATATTACTGGCAGCATGTAATGCAAAATATATTCATTCAAATCTTGCTGTATATGATCTCAGGGCATATGCGTCTGCTTATCAGGAGCATATTCTTCTGAGAGAATATACGATCAATCAGACGAAAGATGAGATTTTGAAGGATATTTATCTGACTGGAGCGGATGTGGTCTGCTTCTCCTGCTATATATGGAATATTTCTTTTGTAAAGGATCTTCTCTGTGATCTGCACAAAATACTTCCAGAAACAAAATTCTGGGCTGGAGGACCGGAGGTTTCTTTTGATGCGGAGGCTTTCCTCAGAAAAACACCACAGATGACTGGGGTTATGATAGGAGAAGGAGAAAAAACATTTCTGGAGCTGGTGCATTATTACGTGGACGGGGAGGGATCTCTGACCGAGATTCCGGGAATTGTCTATCATGACGGAGAAGAAATCTACAATAATGGCTGGAGAGAATTGACAGATTTAAGCGAAATTCCTTTTGTATATGAGCAGCTTAAGGATTTTGAGAACAAGATCATTTATTATGAGAGCAGCAGAGGATGCCCGTTTTCCTGCAGTTATTGTCTGTCTTCTATTGATAAGAAGTTAAGATTTCGTGATCTGGAGCTGGTTAGAAGGGAACTGCAGTTTTTTCTGGATCACAGAGTGCCGCAGGTCAAGTTTGTAGACCGGACCTTCAACTGCAGGCATGAGCATGCGATGGAAATATGGAGATACATTCTGGAGCATGATAACGGAGTGACAAATTTCCATTTTGAAATTTCGGCAGATCTTCTTCGGGATGAAGAAATTCAGCTTATGAGTAAAATGCGTCCGGGGCTGATCCAGCTTGAGATAGGCGTGCAGTCCACAAATACGGACACCATTCATGCAATCCACAGGCACATGGATCTCGTGAAACTGGAAAGGTCTGTCGCAAAGATCCACAGTTTTGGAAATATTCATCAGCATCTGGATCTGATCGCAGGTCTTCCATATGAGGATTATAATACGTTCCACCGTTCTTTTAATGATGTTTACGAAATGAAACCGGATCAGCTTCAGCTGGGATTTCTTAAGGTTCTGAAGGGGTCTTTGATGGAACAGGAAGCACAGAAGTACGGAATCTTGCACAAAGAAAAAGAACCATACGAGGTACTTTCTACAAACTGGCTTTCTTACAGAGAAATTCTGAAGCTTAAGCGGGTAGAAAGCATGGTAGAGGTTTACTATAACAGCGGACAGTTTCAGAATACACTGGAATATCTGGTGCCGCAGTTTGAGGATGCTTTTATATTTTATGAAAAGCTGGGTACTTTTTATGAAGAGAAAGGATACAGTGAGATTTCACATTCCAGAATGCGTCGTTATGAGATTCTGCTGGAGTTTCTGAAGGAGGAGACACAGATCGATGCGGAAACAGCGGCACAGTATATGCTGTATGATCTGTATCTGAGAGAGCGGCTGAAGAAACGACCTTCCTTTGCAGCAGACCAGAAA
>NZ_JBKVNQ010000097.1:0-5508 GCF_046967715.1 Hominisplanchenecus sp. | reverse complement strand
TGCTGGAACAGAGGTGAGAATAGCATGGCAGAGAAAGAAAAAAAGCAGTCGGTACAGACGATTCAGACAAAGACGAGGGTAGAAAAAGGAAAAAGCAGTATTGCCAGTGTGATTTTCGGCAGGACCGGTATTATCATACTGCTGATCCTGTTGCAGTTTGGCTTTCTGATCGCGGGATACACGTATCTGCAGGGCAAGATGTATTTCATCGATTCTGTCGTGAAGGCGGGAGCAGTTATTCTTGTTATTTACTTAACAAATAATCGGAGCAATCCGGCTTTTAAGATGGTATGGATGACGATTATGCTGGTGGCACCGGTGTTTGGTGTGCTGCTCTATATTTTTGTGGAGTTTCAGGTCGGAGTGCGGTGGCTCAATGCAAGACTGGAGCACATGCACGAAACGACGAAGAAACACTGGACACAGGATGAAGCTGTGCAGGAGCAGCTCAAAGAAGAAGATTCTGAGGTCGCATCGCTGGCACATTATGTCTGTGAATACGGCGGATTTCCGGCATATGAAAACACCGGCGTCAAATACTTCAGCTGTGGGGAAGATAAGATTGAAGAACTGATCCGTCAGCTGGAAAAAGCAGAGAAATTTATTTTCATGGAGTATTTTATTGTGGCGAAAGGCTACGTGTGGGATCGGGTGCTGGAAGTGCTCAAACGAAAGGCAGCCGAGGGCGTTGAAGTGCGTTTCATGTATGATGGTACCTGTACGGTATCGCTTTTGCCGCCGAATTACCCGAAAAAACTCGAACAGGAAGGGATTGCCTGCCGTGTGTTTTCACCGATCCGGCCGGCTCTGTCCACACATCAGAACAACCGCGATCACCGAAAAATCGTGGTGATCGACGGCAAAGTGGCATTTACCGGCGGCATCAACCTGGCGGATGAATATGTGAACCGCAAGATCCGTTTTGGGCACTGGAAGGATACGGCGATCATGCTGGAAGGAGACGCAGTGCGAAGCTTTACGCTGATGTTCCTGGAGATGTGGAACGTGGCCAAAAGCGAAAAAGTAGAAGAGTTTGATCCGTATCTGGATGTCATATACGAAAGAGAAAAACATTCCGGCGAAGGTTTTGTGATTCCTTACGGCGACAGTCCGATTGACGGAGAACACGTAGGAAAAATGGTGTATATGGATATTCTGAATACCTCAAAACGGTATGTACATATCATGACACCTTACCTGATACTGGATAATGAGATGATGACAGCTTTGAAATTTGCGGCAAAACGCGGGGTGGAAGTGATCATTATTATGCCGCACGTGCCAGATAAATGGTATGCTTTCGTTCTGGCGAAAACGTACTACAATGAACTGCTCGATGCCGGTGTGCAGATTTATGAATATACACCGGGCTTTGTGCATGCAAAAGTATTTACAAGCGATGACCGCAAGGCCGTGGTCGGAACCATCAACATGGACTACCGCAGCCTGTATCTTCATTTTGAATGTGCAGCTTTTTTATATGAGAACAGTGAAATCCCGGCGGTTGAGAACGATTTCCAGGAAACACTGAAAAAATGTCAGAAGATCACACAGGAAGATTACAAAAAGCAAAAGAGCTTTGACAAGATCGCAGGAAGTATCCTGCGTGTATTTGCACCGCTTATGTAGAAATAGGACGACGGTGCCACAGAAAACGAAACACTGAAGGAGGACAATTATCATGCCGATCAAGGTTCAGGGCGATCTGCCCGCAAAAGAAATACTGGAAAGAGAAAATATATTTGTGATGGATGAGAATCGGGCGATGCATCAGGATATCCGTCCGATCCAGATCCTGATCGTGAATCTGATGCCGCTCAAAGAAGAGACCGAGCTGCAGCTTCTGCGATCCCTTTCCAATACGCCGCTCCAGATCGATGTGACCTTTTTAACGATGAACAGTCACGAATCCAAGAATACCTCTACCAGCCATCTGAATAAATTCTATCTGCATTTTCAGGATGTGAAAGAAAATAAATACGATGGCATGATTGTCACCGGTGCACCGGTCGAGAATATGGAGTTTGAAGAGGTGGATTACTGGAAAGAGATCACGGAGATCATGGATTGGAGTGAGACGCATGTAACCTCTACCATCTTTTTGTGCTGGGCGGCACAGGCATCTCTCTATCATTTTTACGGTCTGAAGAAAAGACAGCTTTCGCAGAAAATGTTCGGTCTGTTCTGGCATCGCGTGCTGAACCGCAAGATCCCGCTGGTGCGTGGCTTTGATGATGTCTTTCTTGCACCACATTCCAGACATACTGAAGTTTCCATCGATGACATCCGTGCGACAAAGGAGATCACGATTCTTGCAGAGTCCGATGAGGCAGGATTTTTCCTCGGTATGGCAGACGGCGGAAGAAAGATTTTTATCATGGGACATCCGGAATACGACCGTGTGACTCTGGATGGAGAATATAAGAGGGATCTTGGAAAAGGAATGGATATCCAGATGCCGAAAAATTATTATGAAAATAACGACTGCAAAAACAAACCGCTGCTTCTGTGGAGAGCACATGCAAACAATCTGTATACAAACTGGTTGAATTATTATGTATACCAGAGCACCCCGTTTGACCTGATTGGAACACCGGATTTTTCCAGCATCTCCATGGATTAAAACTTTATGAGACATTATTTTTAGATGCATAAGAAAAGAACACGCCCACTTTACCGGATCTTCCGGCGAAGCGAACGTGTTCTTTTTTGCCCTAATCTTTCAGGGATTTGTCGGACAATCCCTGAGCATAGGCGACAAGCCTTGCTTTGTCAACCGTATCCAGATCGTGAAAACAATCAAGCAGTGCAATGTCTTCGTTGGGAAGAGGACTTGTTGCGGATGGTTTTCTTACATCAGAGCGTCCGATCAGATAATCGGTGCTGACATGAAAAATATCTGCCATTTTGATCAGAGATTTCAGACTTGGCAGATGCTTTCCGTTTTCGTACGCACTGACGGTTTCCTGAGATACTTCCAGCTCCAGACTGAGGCGAAGTTGTGTGATATTCTTTTCGGCACGTAATTCACGAATGCGATTTTTCATTTGTAACCTCTCCTTCTCCAATATCATACAATTTATACTTGTATCGCTCAGAGGCAGCTGTTATAATAAAAACAAGTACAACCTGTAAAATATATGGGGAGAACAGGTAAAAATGCCAAAACTTCGAAAATCAGTCGAAAGACAGAAGAGAAGCGGGAGAAACGTTCAGAACGTCTGCAATCGTAAACAGCTTTTCAAGGGAGATCGAAGTGATCTTTCCCGGAGCTTCCAGATTGCTCAGATGTGTCCGGCTCATCGATATCAGGGCGGCAAGTTCCTCCTGTGTGAGTCCGCGCAGTTTGCGGTAACGGGCGATATTCAGCCCAAGCTGCTGCAGTTGTCTGGGATAATTTGTGTTTGACATGAGTTGATACCTCCGCCAAAACTTTATATGGGAAAAATGAGAATAAAAAGGCTCAGCAGGTTCATTTTGCAAAGCCACATATTGCAAAACAAGAGAAAAGATATTATAATAACAAAAGATTATAAAAGAAATGGCTCAGTGTTTTTCCATCTGTTTTCTGTAACAGGCATAAGATAAGACTTCGTTCAGTGCCGGGGAGGCCATATCCTGGCAGGTTGCAAAGAGGAGATACATTTCGGCACTGGCAAAGGGGTATTTCTCCGGACAGTCGGTCATGCCGACCAGATAGTCAAGTGAGGTATCATAAAATTCTGCCAGAAGCTTCAGTATATCCAGAGGTGGCACACGCAGGCCGTTTTCGTAGTTGCTGTAGGAAGAACGGCTGAGATGGATTTTTGAGCAGACATAGGACTGTGTGTAGTTTGCTTTTGCACGGAGAAATTTCAGACGGTTTGCAAGATCGTTTGTGTTCATGAAGAACCTCCCATATAGTATATTTGTTGTTGGTGATGCAGTGAAAAATGCCATTAAGCCATAAAACGGCTCCTGTGCAGACATATCGTGGTTTTGGACGTTTGCCCCTGACATCTTCACAGTTGAGTATAACATAAAAGCCTTGGGTTTGGGGAAAATAACAGAGTTTGAGGAAGAGAAGTGGGAATTGACAGAATGAAATGGAAATATTTGCGTTATGTAATGAAAAACAAAAACAGTAAAAATCCGTGGAAACGGATGATTGTAAGATGGTACACGATGTTCTTAAGGCGAGGATGCCGCAGAGAACGGCGGTATCTGGCAAAAAGGTATATTCGCGTCGCACCGCCGAAATACACGGCAAAAGATATTCTGCAAAAAGCAGGAAAGTAAACAGATTCAGCGGCTTAAATAGCTGTTGTGGTAACGCCCGTCAAATGTGACATCTTCCCCGAACCAGGCGGGCGGACAGAAAGAATTGGCACTTGCTTCGTCCGGGAATTCGACTTCGGCAAGAAGCAGGCCTTTGCAGGGTTCATAAAATACATCCAGTTCGATGGTAAGACCATTCTCCATAGGGATCAGATAACGTCTCTTGGAGATCAGTTTGCCGTCGATTTTTTCTTTCAGATGGGCATAACCTTCTGCACCGAGCGGCAGGTTGTATTCTTCCCGTGCCATCAGGCCGCCGGATTTGTAGGTGAGGATATAGTCGTCGTCCTGACGGCGGATGCGGACGACCGGTTTGCGGCAGAGATAGCCCTGCTCGATCAGAACACTGCGGCAGGATTCAAGATCCGCAGGAAGATTTTTTTCATCGATCAGATATTTTCGTTCAATTTCCATAAATCAGTACCTCCTGAAAAAAGAATATCGCAGAAAACAAAAAAGTGCAAGTACAAGTAGATTGGGACTGGAAAGAAGCGTCTGTTTTTGGTAGAATGTCAGATAGATCAACAGGAAATAACAGGGTATGCAGATACCGGAACGGAGGATAAAATGAGTAGAGTTGGGATTTTTTTTGCAGATGGATTTGAAGAGATCGAAGGGCTGACGGTGGTTGACATCTTAAGAAGAGCCGGGATCGATATTTCCATGATCAGCATCAATGGGAAAAAGAAAGTGACGGGAGCACATGGGATCGCTTTAGATACGGACGAAGATATCGTACAGTGCGATCCGGATAAACTGGATATGCTGGTGCTGCCGGGCGGTATGCCGGGCACGATGAATCTTGCGGCATGTGAAAAGCTGACGGAGGCACTGAAAAAGGCAGACCAGGAAAAACGCGGGATTGCGGCGATCTGTGCGGCACCGAGCATGCTTGGTGACCTCGGATTTCTGAAAGGGAAAAAAGCCGTCTGCTATCCGGGGTTTGAAAGCCGTCTGACCGGAGCCGAAGTGCTTGCAGTTCCGGTTGTAACAGACGGGCACATTACCACGAGCCGCGGCATGGGAACGGCGATCGCATTTGCACTGGAACTGACGAAAAGACTGAAGGATGAAGAGACGGCGAAGCAGGTTGGCCGTTCGATCATTTATAACGTATGATATGGACGATACGTGATATTAAGAAAAAAGCACGGAAACTTCTGAAAAACTGTTACTGGCCGGCAGTTGCAG
>NZ_JBKVNQ010000096.1:0-5524 GCF_046967715.1 Hominisplanchenecus sp. | reverse complement strand
GTTACGAGGTCTGCGAAGCAGGAAGCCCATTGGCTTTAGACAATGGGTAGTTCACGAGGTAAGCAAAGAAACCGGCGGAAGTCTGGAAGAGAATACCGGCGGAAACAATGGTGGAAATACCGGAGAGAATAACGGCGGAAATAACGGCGGAAACACCGGAGGTAATATTTCCTGGGGTGATGGTAATATCGACTGGGACTGGGGATTTGATCCAAAACCGGACAATTCAAACACAGATAAAACAGAGGATACTCAGACAAAGCCGCAGCAGACGATAAAAGTCGGCAAGCCAAAGATTAGCTTAAAGAGATCTAAAACGAAGATTCAGGTTCAGTTTAAAAAAGTAAAAAATGCGAAGAAATATCAGATTCAGTATGCGACCAACAAGAAATTTAAAAAAGCAAAATCCAAAACGACCACAAAACTGAAATATACGATCAAAGGTTTAAAGAAAAATAAGAAGTATTATGTCCGTGTACGAGGCGTAAACGGAACAACAAAAGGAAGATGGTCCGCAGTAAAAAAGAAATGACAAAGTAATATGAGCAGTAAAGAAGGAAGGTTTTTGTTTTGAAAAACAGTAAATATGAAATTGATATGTGCAATGGAAGTATCATGGACAAATTAATTTCGTTTTCACTCCCGCTGATGTTATCCGGTATTCTGCAGCTGATGTTCAATGCAGTGGACATCATCGTAGTGGGAAGATTCAGTGGGAAACAGGCATTGGCGGCGGTTGGTTCAACCACCGCCCTGATCAATGTTTTCACCAATCTTTTTATCGGTATTTCGCTTGGGGCAAATGTACTGGCGGCAAGGTTTTATGCGATGGGCAAATCAAAAGAAATGTCGGAAACAGTACATACTTCGATCACGCTAGCGATGGTCAGCGGTGTGATCATGGCATTTGTCGGTGTTCTGTTTGCGAGAGGTGCACTGGAATTGATGGGAACGCCGGATGATGTCATTGATCAGTCTACGCTGTATATGCGGATTTATTTTATGGGCATGCCGTTTTTTATGCTCTATAACTACGGGGCGGCGATCCTTCGAGCGATCGGAGATACGAAGCGGCCGCTTCTTTTTCTGATCATCTCCGGACTGATCAACGCAGCATTGAATATGCTGCTCGTTATTTACTGTCATATGGCAGTGGAAGGCGTGGCGATCGCTACGGTGATCTCACAGCTGATCTCCTGCATCCTGGTATTATGGTGCCTGTATAAATCGGAAGGCAGCTACCAGCTCCGTTTTTCAAAACTGCAGATCAAAGGCGTTTATCTGAAGCAGATTTTTCAGGTCGGAATCCCGGCAGGGATCCAGAGCATGATCATCAATTTTTCTAACGTACTTTTGCAGTCATCGGTCAATTCCTTTGGTTCTACCGCCATGGCAGGTTATACGGCGGCCAATAATATACTGGGATTTCTCTATGCGGCAGTCAATTCGATCACGCAGGCATGCATGAGTTTCACAAGCCAGAATTATGGTGTCGGCAAATACAAACGTATGGATAAAGTGTTGATCGACTGCCTGATCCTGACGGTTGTTGTTGCCGGAGTGCTTGGATGCGGTTCTTATCTTCTCGGACCGGAGATTCTTCGGATCTACACAGAAGAAGAGAAAGTTATCCGCTGCGGAATGGAAATTTTATCGATCACGACTGTGCCGTATTTTTTGTGCGGTATCATGGATCTGTTTCCGGGAGCACTCAGAGGCATGGGCTATTCTGCCGTACCGATGATTCTTTCGATTATCGGTACCGTAGGTATGCGAGTGGTATGGATTTTTGGGATTTTTCCGCATCATCGTTCTTTGTATGTGCTGTTTATTTCGTATCCGGGTTCCTGGCTGTTCACGATCATTATGCAGGTGATCTGCTTTTATTTTGTAAGGAAAAAGATACATCAGATGTGAGAAAACTCCCATCTGATATAGCCTCCGGCAGATTGCAGAGGTGCACAGAAGAATATATCATGCGATGCATGACGTGCATCCCGCAGCAAGAATGTCGGAGCCATTCTTGATAAAGGAGACCGCAAAATTGTCAGATATCATAGAAATTACGGATTTTGAAGATCCGAAACTGGACGTATATGCAAGAACAAAAGAAATCCAGCTTTTAAACCGTGCAAATCAAGAAGACGGGATTTTTATCGCAGAAAGTCCGAAAGTAGTGGAGCGGGCACTGGATGCGGGGTACGAGCCGATTTCTATTCTGGTGGAAAAGAAACACGTCGAAGGAGAAGCAAAACAGATCATAAAACGTTGCGGGCAGATCCCGGTGTATACGGCAGAATTTGATGTGCTCACAAAGATCACCGGTTTTAAACTGACGCGTGGCATGCTCTGTGCGATGCATCGCCGGAAACTTCCGTCCATGAGGGAAATCTGTGAAAATGCAAAACGCATTGCGGTGCTGGAAGAAGTGGTCAATCCGACTAATATCGGGGCGATTTTTCGATCGGCGGCAGCAATGCACATGGATGCGGTTCTGCTGACACCGGCATGCAGCAATCCACTTTACCGGCGGGCGATCCGCGTCAGTATGGGGACAGTTTTCCAGATTCCGTGGACTTTTGTGGATAACTCCGTTTCCTGGCCGGAAGGAGGGATTCAGCTTTTACACAAAATGGGATTTAAAATGGCGGCACTTGCCTTAAGCGGTGATTCGATCCGCATCGATGATCCGATTTTGCAGAAAGAAGAAAAGCTTGCTATCCTCCTTGGAACAGAAGGAGACGGTCTGACATCCCGGACGATCGCAGACTGCGATTACACCGTCAAAATACCAATGTCGCATGGCGTGGATTCTTTAAATGTGGCAGCTGCAAGTGCCGTAGCATTCTGGCAGCTGAGAAAAGAAAAGTAAGAAATGGGAAAACAGAGGAAAACAAAAAATATAGATCTGACGGTCGGAAACATCACCTCGAGCCTGTGGAAATTTGCGGTTCCGCTGATGCTTGGAAATGTGCTTCAGCAGCTCTACAACCTGGTCGATACCTGGGTGGTCGGCCATTATATCGGAGATAATGCACTGGCAGCCGTCGGTTCGTCTTACACGTTAATGACCTTTCTGACATCGATTGTCATCGGGCTTTGTCTTGGAAGCAGTGCATTTTTATCGATGGCTTATGGCAAAAAAGATCAGGATCTGATCCGAAACGGCATTTTTATTTCTGCGGTTGTGATCGGCTCACTGGAGGTGATCCTGACCGGGATCATTTATATCTGGATGAATCCGATGATCCGTCTACTTCAGGTGCCGCAGGAAACGACAACGGCGATGCGGGAATATCTTTTTTATGTCTTTATCGGATTTTTTGCCACTTTTTTATATAATTATGTTGCAAACGTACTGCGTGGAATCGGAAATTCCGTCACACCGCTTTTTTTCCTTGGAATTTCCGTGATCTTAAATATTTTTCTGGATTTATACTTTGTGCTGGTTTTGCACATGGGGATCAAAGGTGCGGCCGTTGCGACCGTGATCGCACAGTATGTTTCCGGAGTCGGTATTCTGCTGTATTTTCTGGTGCGTTATCCGGAATACCATATCAGCAGAAAAGATATGAAATGGAACCGTGAAAACTTAAAACAGATCATGTCACTTTCCGGTTTTACCTGTCTGCAGCAGTCCGTGATGAATTTCGGTATTCTGGTCGTGCAGGGAATTGTCAACAGCTTCGGAGCGACCATTATGGCAGCATTTGCCGTGGCAGTCAAGATCGACACGATCGCATATATGCCGGTCGGTGATTTCGGAAATGCATTTTCCGTCTTTGTAGCCCAAAACTACGGAGCCGGAAAGAAAGAACGTATCCGTCAGGGGATCCGCCAGTCAGTGATCAGCGTGATCCTGTTCTGCATTGTGATCAGCTGCGGTGTCTTTGTTCTGGCACAGCCGCTGATGCAGCTGTTTGTTTCCGAGACGAGCAGGGAGATCATTGCAGTCGGCGTGCAGTATTTAAGAATCGAAGGAGCCTGTTATGTCGGAATCGGTATTTTGTTTATGCTCTATGGCTATTACCGTGCCGTGAACCGCCCGAACATGTCGGTGGTGCTCACGGTCATTTCCCTTGGAACAAGAGTGCTGCTGTCTTACACCCTCTCCAAAATCTCGTGGCTTGGTGTGACAGGAATCTGGGTATCCATTCCGATCGGATGGTTCCTTGCGGATGCGGTGGGGATTCTGGTGTATCTGCGTAGCAGGAGATTGGATGAGAAAGGATGATATTATGGAATTAGGGGCATATTTTAAAAGTATTATCGATCAGGATCGTGCAGCTGTTGTGATCTGCAGCCTGGATCACAAAATCATTTATATGAATCCGGCGGCAGCTGCCAATTATCATAAGTATGGCGGAGCAGAACTGCTTGGCAAAAGCCTTCTGGACTGCCACGGGGCACATTCCAACGAAAAAATCAAAGAAGTCGTTGCATGGTTTGCCAAAAGCGAAGAAAACAATCTCATATATACATCTCATAATGAAAAACAGAACAAAGATGTATATATGGTGGCACTTCGTGATGCAGATAAAAAACTGATCGGATATTATGAGAAACATGAATATCGCAATAAAGAAAACATGGAAAAGTATCATATGACTTCAAAGTCAGAAGTCTGAAAATGCAGGAATTGCAGGCAGAATATATCAGATGTAAGATGACTTCCGCCTCCGTAGACGGCGAGTAACAAGTTTGTATCAGTGGCGGGATTCAATCGCCTATCTGATTTGATATAAGCATTGGTGGATTGCGAATATCCGCTTGGCACAGATGAAAAGAGGAATATATGGCAGATCATAAAAATAAAAAACAGAACGAAACAGTCGATGCCGGACTGTGTGGAAACGAAAAAATAGAAGAAGCCATCGCGGCACTTCAGCAGGAACCGACACAGGAAATGCTGGCACATACCCTGACGGTAATCCGCAGGCGTATGCAGGAAAACGGACAGTTTATCGTGGCAGTAGAACCGCCGACCGGAGACGGTCAGATCCGGGTGCAGGCGATAAAGACCGCTGATGGAAAAGCGTGGTGGGCAGCATTTACAAGCTTTGAAGAAGAATTAAAAGGCGGCGGAAGCGTAAAATCCACCTTCCTGGCAAATATCGATAAATTGTTTGCATCCGCTCTGACCGTACCGGAAATCGCAGGAGTCATCATCAATCCATGGAACCGGACGATCCAGCTGGATAAAAACCTGATCCAGATCATAGAAGGTGCGAAAAGATAACTGGATGACAAGATTAAGAGCTGCAGAATGGTTTCTGTGGGAGTGTAAAATAAAGTGTGTAAGTTGAGAAAATAAAATTTCAAAGCTTACGCACTTTGTTTTACACTCCCCAACTTCCAATTTTCATTTTTTCAAATTGCTCATAAAGCCAGAAATTGCAGATATGAGCCAACCCAATCCAATAACAATTAAAGCAATTTTCCATCCTATACCATTATCAAATACAAAGATATGGTCCTATGTCAAGATTTAGTACAAGTTAAAATGAGAAATTTCTCCCCATTT
>NZ_JBKVNQ010000095.1:0-5626 GCF_046967715.1 Hominisplanchenecus sp. | reverse complement strand
CAGGATCACAAACTTTAATAGAAAGGCCAGGATCACCGGCCGCATATTTTAGAAATCTCCTTTGAACTCGATCGATGCCCCCATCGCCATCAGTCCGAGCGGCGTTGCAAGCACTGCTACATTTTTTACTGTTTTTTCAAGGATCACCGGCATCGGAAGTTTTAAAACAGACCACACAACGCCCGTCAGGATCCCGACAATGATCGGATTGGTGATGATCCCGTGTAACGTTTTGCGTATCAGTGCTCCGTTTACCCTGCCGCGTTCCGGCCGCATTACGGTCAGTACTACAACCGCCATAATGTTATAAAGCGGCACACTTGCCACAATCATCAAAGGTCCCATGCCTGCCTCACCGTAAATGTTCTGGATAAAGGCAATTCCGAAGATCGCCGCACTGCTCCGGTAAGATGCCTGGATAAACTCACCCTGCAGGCTCTTATCTTTCAAAAGAAAGGACAGTAATGTTACCGCTGTAATACTGATTAACGTAGCAAGGAAACAAAACACTACAAATTTCCAGTCCCAGGCTTCAAAAAAATCAACGGTCGCCAGATCCTGGAATACCAGCACCGGAAGTGCCACCTTAAATACAAAGCTGTTCATCTTATCGACAAACGATCCGTCCATGATATGCCACTTTCGAAATGCATATCCGAGCATCATCGTCAGGAAGATCGGCATCGTTGCATTCAGGCAAAACATCAAATTACTCATAAAACAAAACTCCAATCTCTGCAGTTTTTTCATGACAGCCTGTTCAAGAAAACCTGCTGCTCACCGCCTGCAGAAGCGGGGCATCTCACGTCCGATGTATACTATACCATGTCCCTTCGCTTTTTTCCAGTGCATATCAGCGATTGCGTTTCAGACCAGCCTGCGGATCGCTCCTTCTTCCATTTTTATTTTACATTTTGCCCCCGATCTCCATATGCTATAAATCCTATAGCAATGCTTCTTTTTTGTACACAATTTCAAAAATTTTTCACAAAAATTGTAAATTATACTTGCATTTCCCTTATCAGAATAGTAGTATAGGGATATAAAATTTTAGGAGGTGATTTCTATTTCTACTTACAATCTTACTGCTACAACCAAGCTGATCATGGATTATCTGTGGGATTTCCCAGAAGGTACTTCTTTCCGTGAAATTTACAAACATTTCACAGAAGTGAAAGGAAGAGACTGGAAACGCCAGACTCTTTACACTTACCTGACGATCTTGATGGAGCAGGGTTTCCTGAGAACAGAAGGCTCCCGTCGCAGAACTACTTACATCCCGGCAATTTCCCGCGATGCTTACCGTGAGTTCCATGCAAAGGAGATTCTGGAGGATGCTTATGACAATTCTCTTGTAAAATTTGTAACAGCTTATGCAAAGAGCGATAATATCACAAAAGAAGATGCTGACGCAATTATCGCTATTCTGAATGATACTGTAAAATAGCCATTCAGAGGGGAGTGCAAGAGTACGTATGAATATTACAAATTACTATAGTTGTGTGGTACACTTGTGTATGCGTCAGCTTTTCTTCTGGAAAAGCCTGACGGACACAGGAAAAGGAGTTCACTTGAATGTGAGCTCCTTTTCTTTTTACATATTTTCTGTCGGCTTAAGATTACTGCTGGAACTGACGGAAGAAATCTTCAAGAGAATCGTAACTGTCGCTTCCGCTGTTTCCTCCGTTTCCACTGTATCCATCGCTTCCATTGCCGTCATATTCATAATACTGACGCGGCTGGCTCTGTCCATTATCCTGTCCCTGACTGTTATCCTGGCTGTTTCCCTGATCCTGACTCTGTGAACCTGAAGAATCTGAGCTACCATCTGAGGAAGAAGTGTACTCACTCTTCTTTGCCAGTGTGACAGAGAAGGTATTCTCTACATATTCTCCGCCCTGTGCTGTCTTGACAACCACATCGATCGTCTCACCTGCTTTGTAATACTCCATGCGTGAAAACAGTTCATTTCTGGAAGAAATCGTGATGCCATCCAGTTTTGTGATGATGTCACCTTTCTTGATGCCTGCTTTTTCTGCCGGAGAACCTTCTACTACGCTGTATACAAATGCACCTGCCGGCAGATTGTAGATCTGACGTGCTTCTTCGGATACATCTCTTGCATCAACACCGAGGAAACCAAGTTCTTCGCTGTCCGTTACTTTTGCTCTGGTCGTACGGTTCATCAGCTCATCCAGGATCGGAGAAGCTGTATTGATCGGGATCGCATATCCCATACCCTCCACGCCGGTATCTGCTGCCTTTGCGGAATTGATACCGATCAGATTGCCGTTCGCATCGAGCAGTGCACCGCCGCTGTTACCAAAGTTGATCGCTGCATCCGTCTGGATCATATTGTTGCTGACATTATCGATCGTCACTTCCCGGTTCAGGGCACTGATGTAACCTACCGTCAGAGACTGTCCGTATCCGAGTGCATTACCGATCGCGATCACCTGATTGCCGATTTTCAGTTTATCGGAGTCACCCATAACAGCAACTTTCAGTTTGCTCTGTACATCTTCGGAAATATCAGAAAGACTGACTGCCACAACGGCCAGGTCATGGTCCGAATCCGTACCTTTTACCTGTGCTTTTACGACGGCATCATCGGTGTTTTCCGTATCCACGGTAAAGCAGACGCTCAGTTCTTCTGCTCCGTCCACCACATGGTTGTTGGTAGCGATCAGAAGCTCTTTATCTGTCTTGGCAATGATCACACCGGAACCGGCACTTTCTGTTTCCTGATACTGTGTTGTTCCGAAAAACATGCTCTGTACTTCTTCTACGCCTTTGTTTGTGATTGCTACGATGGATGGCATCGCATTCTCTGCGATCTCAGAAACATCGCCGGCTGCTGAGACGCTCTGTGTGACACTCTGGCTGTTATCTGCATCACCGGCTGCCTGTGTCTGCAGCTCTGCTCTCTGCTCAGTCTCACCGGATGAGATAGTCTCGCTTTCTGCCACAAGACTGCTCACGGATTTTTTGGAATCGATCGTTCCGAACGTCACACCAAGCACCAGACCGAATACGGCTGCACATCCTAAAGCAACTGCGATCTTCTTGCCTGTGCCAAACGGCTTTTTCCCGCCGCTTTCCAGCGAATGTTTCTGCTGCGGATGATTTTGGTAAACGCCGTCATGCCATCCGTCTTCTCTCTGGTGATACTCGCCATTCTGATAGTACTGACGGTATCCTTTCTTTTCTTCGTTAATATGCTCTTCTGCATGATGCTCTGATGAACCATACTGCTGTGAGTTCTGTGTGCTGCCTGTCGGCTCTGCCTGTTCGCCTCTTTCGTAGCTGTAATGGTAAACAGATGACTGCTCCCCGGATTCTGCGGATGCTTCGGTTTCTTCCGCTGTCGATGCCTGTACCTCTTCGGTTTCTGACAGCTGATCTTCTTCCCCGTACATCTGCCCGGTTTTCACTTCATCCTCTGCGGATGGCTGCTTTGGATCGTAGCGGTCTTCATTTTCTTTATTATCAAATTCATCATACATGACCAAATCCTCCTCTTATCGCTATTTTGCGTCTGACTTTTCTATCAGGCCACATTTTTTCTGTATGGTATGAAAGTATAGCAGTCGTTTGTGTTCAAAGTGTGACAAAATCGCTTAATTTTTACATCTTGACTGAAGTTTCTTTTTCTTCTCCCAATAACTCTTATTTCCTGTAAAGTGTAAAACTATTTTTTCCGGCAGTTTCTGATAGGACCTGCCAAGCCTATAACCGAGCAGTTTGCTTGCACTTCGCATCCCCAGAACCGGAATGAGATACGGCTTTCTCTGTGAGATCAGATACGCTGCGGTCGCCTTCACCATGCGAATCCCTTCACTTTCTGATTTTGCCATGGCAAAAATCTCCGGGTGATCCGCCTGGGACACTGCCAGATCAAAGTTCCGGTGCAGCTGCTGGCGATTTGTATAGTTGTGGGAATGAACCACTCTTGCTTCTGCAACATAGGCAATGGCATAACCTTCCTGGATCAGTTTTCCCGCAAATATCATATCTTCATTGAAAATGGTGTGCTTTACGAAACCTCCCAGCTTTTCGTAAATGCTTCTGCGGTACATCGCACAGACATTCGAACAGAAAAACGTTTTGATCCCCAGACGGTCTAAGTCTGCTTTTGTTTTTACGCTGCTCTCTTTCGGATAATTAAAACTTCTCGTATAACGCTCGATGATATCGCAGTCTTTGTCCGGCAGCTGTCTTGCATAGGCTGCCGCCACCTTTTCCTTTTCAAAAGCGGATACCAGTTTTTCCACCAGATAAACATCTGCCGGGACGGCATCCTGCGTCATAAATAAGATCAGATCCCCGTCAAGCAGGGAGGCGGCACCATCTCTGGTACCGCCGTGGTCAAAATCTTCTGTCTCTATATGCCGGATCTGTACATTCTGCCACGTTTCATATCCTTTTTCCGGAAAGAACTTTTCTTCCGTATTTACGATCAGGATCGTCCCGATCGGATAAGTCTGTTTCTGAAGCATATGCATCAGCCGGTCAAATTTATGATCCGGTTTATAGCTCGGAATCACAACATCTACCGTTTTTTTCACATTCTCCCTACTTTCTTGTTTACTGTATTCCTGTATCGTTGATGATCTGCCAGCTGATCTCCTGCACGGAATCGGATGGTTCATAACTGCTGTCATCGAACAGCCACTGGTGAAGCTGACGTACATTGTCTGCCAGATCGACTGCCACCACGCAGTCTCCTGCCTGAAGATTTGCTGCCGTTAAATTAAACGGAAATCCTGTCTGGTCTGTCAGATTATAAGAAGAAACATCTTTTGCCAGGGAGAGCAGCTCTGTGTTGCCAAGGCTTGTCATCATATTGCCGGCCACGTTGTCGATCAGATTGTTCAGTGTCAGAAGATCGGCACTTTTTGCCTTCTCCAGGATCTTCTGAAGAACGGTACGCTGTCTTTCGGTACGTTTGAAATCGCTTCCTTCCGTGTAACGGATACGGCAGTAAGACAGTGCCTGAAGTCCGTTTAAGGTCTGAAGTCCTGCATATTCGACCGGAACGATCTCTTTGCCGGTCACCTGGGAACCCTCTACCTGATAATTGTTCAGATGTACAATCTCGTCCTCCTGCACATCGATGTCAATGCCGCCAAGTGCATCGACCACATCGGCAACTGCCGTGAAATCTACGGTGACAAAATCCGTGATATCCAGATCCAGGTTTTTGTTCAGCATGCTGATCGCACGGGAAGGTCCGCCGAAATAATAACATTCGGTCGCCTTGCGGTACTCTCCGTTTGTATTGTCCAGGTAAGTATCGCGGTAAACAGACACCAGTTTGACATCTTTTGTCTTGTTGTTGATGCTTGCGATCAGAATGGTATCACTGTGAGCCTCTTTGTCAAGGCTTCCCTCTCTGGAGTCCACACCGAACAGTGCAATGTTTGTATAGCCTTTCAGGTTGACATTGTCATTGATCACAATGTCACCTTTTGATACATCGGCACGTTTGATCTTGCCGACCTTTGCAGCAACAAACAGTCCGGCTGCCAGAAGTACAAGGATCAGGATTTCAATGATAAACGTGATCCGTTTTCTCTTCTTTTTCTTTGCTGCACGTTTTCTTCTGTCATTCTGTTCATAGTAC
>NZ_JBKVNQ010000094.1:0-5834 GCF_046967715.1 Hominisplanchenecus sp. | reverse complement strand
AACAAAGGAAAATCAATTTTATGCTTGCAAAGGATAAGAGCATTGAGGTGGACGGATATTCGGGTTTTGTCTTTACTGCAAAATCGGGTAGACCACTTATGCCAAATGCTGTAAATAGTGTTCTATACAACATTGTAGACGCATATAACAAAACTGAAGTAGAACGGGCAAAAAAAGAGCATAGGAAAGCAGAACTGTTACCAAAGTTTTCAGCTCATGTCATGCGTCATACCGCCTGCACCAGAATGGCAGAGTGCCGTATGGACGTAAAAGTTCTTCAATATATTATGGGACACGCTCATATAGATGTAACAATGGAAGTGTATAACCATATTGGAGAGATGACAAGGATTGAAAAAGAGATTGCAAGACTGGATAGCATGGTGTTAAACGCTTGACACCATAAAAAGAAAAATTGGTGTCAAATTGGTGTCAAAACAGAAAAAATCACAATTTCAAAAGAAATAAGATACTGCAAACCATTGATTTTAAAGGGTTTGCAAAAAAATAACAAAAAAATTAGCACTCACCTCTTGACAGTGCTAACAAATGGTGTTATATTCTCGATATAACAAAGAAACATATAACATCTGGCAAACAGGAGGTGTTTTTATGAATATCAGTAAATTTACACAGAAGTCCATCGAGGCAGTGAACAGCCTTGAGAAACTGGCGTATGAATATGGCAATCAGGAGATCGAGCAGGAGCATCTGCTTTATGCCCTGTTAAAACAGGAAGACAGTCTCATCCTCAAGATGATCGAAAAGATGGAGATTGATAAAACGTACTTTACCGATGCAGTTGAGTCTGCACTTGAGAAACGTACCAAGGTTTCCGGCGGACAGGTTTATATCGGTCAGTATTTAAATAAAGTACTTGTTCAGGCAGAGGACGAGGCAAAGGCTATGGGAGATGAATATGTTTCTGTAGAGCATTTGTTCCTGTCCATGATCAAGAATCCAAATCCGGAGATCAAGAAACTGTTTCAGGAGTTCGGCATTACAAGAGAACGCTTCCTGCAGGCACTTTCCACGGTCCGCGGCAACCAGCGTGTGACGACGGACAACCCGGAGGCAACTTATGATACGTTAAATAAATATGGCCAGGATCTGGTGGAAAAAGCAAGAAATCAGAAACTGGATCCGGTGATCGGACGAGATGCGGAAATCCGTAATGTGATCCGTATTCTTTCCAGAAAAACGAAAAACAACCCGGTGCTGATCGGTGAACCTGGTGTCGGTAAAACGGCAGCTGTAGAGGGTCTGGCACAGCGTATCGTCCGCGGTGATGTTCCGGAAGGACTGAAAGATAAAAAGATTTTCTCACTGGATATGGGAGCACTGGTAGCAGGTGCCAAATACCGTGGCGAGTTTGAAGAACGACTGAAAGCCGTTCTGGAAGAAGTGAAAAAGAGCGAAGGTCAGATCATTCTCTTTATCGATGAGCTGCACCTGATAGTCGGAGCCGGAAAGACAGACGGAGCGATGGATGCCGGCAATATGTTAAAGCCAATGCTGGCACGAGGTGAGCTGCACTGCATCGGTGCGACAACGCTGGATGAGTACCGTCAGTACATTGAAAAGGATGCTGCACTGGAGAGAAGATTCCAGCCGGTTATGGTAGACGAGCCGAGCGTAGAAGACACGATTTCCATTCTGCGTGGACTGAAAGACCGCTATGAAGTTTATCATGGCGTAAAAATCACAGACAGTGCACTGGTAGCGGCTGCAACGCTTTCTCATCGTTATATTTCCGATCGTTTCCTGCCGGATAAAGCCATTGACCTGGTCGATGAAGCATGTGCCCTGATCAAGACCGAGCTGGATTCCATGCCAACGGAGCTGGATGAACAGCGAAGAAAAATCATGCAGATGGAGATCGAGGAAGCTGCCCTGAAAAAAGAGACCGATAAATTAAGTGCCGAGCGTCTGGAAAACCTGCAGAAGGAGCTGGCAGAACAGCGTGAATCTTTTGCAGGCAAAAAAGCTCAGTGGGATAACGAGAAACATTCTGTTGAAAATCTGTCCGTGCTGCGTGAAAAGATTGAAAATATGAACAAAGAGATCGAAAAAGCACAGAGAAGCTATGATCTGAACAAAGCAGCAGAGCTGCAGTACGGCGAACTGCCGAAACTTCAGAAACAGCTGGAAATTGAAGAAGAAAAGGTAAAAAGCAAAGATCTGTCGCTGGTACATGACCGTGTAACAGACGAAGAGATCGCAAGGATCATTTCCAGATGGACCGGCATCCCGGTTGCAAAACTGACCGAAGGTGAGCGTACCAAGATCCTGCATCTGGATGATGAACTGCACAAACGTGTCATCGGACAGGAAGATGGTGTCAGAAAAGTGACCGATGCGATCATCCGTTCCAAAGCTGGTATCAAAGATCCGACCAAGCCGATCGGTTCGTTCCTTTTCCTTGGTCCTACCGGTGTCGGCAAGACAGAGCTTGCAAAAGCTCTGGCAGCAAGTATGTTTGATGATGAGCAGAATATGGTGCGTATTGATATGAGTGAATACATGGAGAAATATTCTGTGTCCCGTCTGATAGGAGCACCTCCAGGATATGTAGGATATGAAGAAGGTGGACAGCTGACAGAAGCAGTCAGAAGAAAACCGTACTCAGTTGTACTGTTTGATGAGATCGAGAAAGCACATCCGGATGTCTTTAACGTACTGCTTCAGGTACTGGATGACGGACGTATCACCGATTCCCAGGGCAGAACCGTAGACTTTAAGAATACGATTCTGATCATGACTTCTAACATTGGTTCGTCTTATCTGCTGGATGGCATTGAGCCGGACGGAAGCATCCGTCAGGAGAGCCAGGATCTGGTCATGAACGACCTGCGGGCACATTTCAGACCGGAGTTTTTAAACCGTCTGGATGAAATCATCATGTTCAAGCCGCTGACAAAAGAAAACATCGGCAATATCGTTGATCTGATGATGGCAGATCTGAACCGCAGACTCGCAGACCAGGAGATCAGGCTGGAGTTGACGGATGAGGCAAAAAGCTATATCATAGACGGTGGTTATGATCCGGTCTATGGTGCGAGACCTCTGAAACGTTTCCTCCAGAAAAATGTGGAGACACTGGCAGCAAGGATGATCCTTTCTGGAAATGTACAGACAGAAGACACCATCGTGATCGGTCTCAAAGACGGAAAACTGGCAGCGGAAGTAATGAAAGTCGAATGATGTGATAACGGGACAGAGATGTCAGGCTGGCACAGAGATTGGAAGTGACGCTCCGGAATTCCATAAGTATGCAAAAAGGAGTAAAGTATGATTCCAAAAGATCCGATGATATTGTTGAGCTATGTAAACACACAGCTGCGTGATTATTATGAATCACTGGAGGCACTGTGTACCTGCCGCGGACTGAACCGGCAGAACCTTCTGGAGAAAATGGACAGCATAGATTATCACTACGATGAAAAAACAAACCAGTTCATCTGAAAATTGCGAGAGTTACTTTGTGACGGAGCAATTCGTGGGCATCTCTTTAGTATTACAAAGGAAAAATAAATGAAAAAAACAATTGCAATTTTCGCACTGTTCCTGGCGGCATTCACCTGGGGCAGTGCCTTTTGCGTGTTAAAAGACACGCTGGAGAATGTCTCTCCGATCTGGCTTCTGGCCTTTCGTTTTCTGCTGGCGGGTATCATTATGACTCTGGTCTGTATCCCGAGAATGAAAAAAATGAGCATCCGCACGTTAAAGCGTGGCATCATCATGGGCATTGTCCTGTATTTTGAATTTCTGTTCTTTACGGTCGGACTGCAGTACACGACCTCTTCCAAATCTTCCTTTATTATAGGATCTTATGTGGCGATCCTGCCGCTTATTTACTGGGTGATCCGCGGGAAAAAGCCGCAGAGGGCGGATATTCTGGCGGCACTTGTCTGTATTGTGGGACTTGGCTTTATTTTGCTTGGAAGTTTTGACGGGGTCAACAAAGGAGATCTAATCTCGCTGCTCTCGGCAGTGTGTTATGCGATCCATATTGTTGTGACCGGGATTTTTGCAAGGGAAGAGGACGGCTTTCTGTTAAATATGCTTCAGATTGGAACGGGCGGCATTTTGGGACTTGTGGCAGCGATGATCCTGGAGCCACATCCGGCAGCCATGTCCGGCATGAACATCGGAAGCATCGCTTATCTGGCAGTTTTCTGCACGGTTGTGCCGTATTTGCTCAGTGTGTTTGGACAGAAATATGTGAAAACTTCCACAAGCGGCGTGATCCTTTCTTTTGAGAGCGTATTTGGATGTATTCTCTCAATCCTGATTCTTAGAGAACGTCCGGGTGTGCGGTTTGTGATCGGTGCAATGCTGATGATGTGTTCCTTTTTGATTGTGGAAAAAATTTCCTTGCCATTGCCGAAAAGAGTAGCGGTGAAAGCAGAAAAATGATATAATGAGTCAAAGGGACAAATGGACACAAAACGGATGCTTGCATACGTGTTTGTGTCTATGGGGACCGCAAAAACATGAGAAAGCAGCCATTTTTGTAAAAAAATGAGCGGATTTCGAATGTTTTCGTGATTTTGAGAGTGCAAGGCACGGAAAAATCACGTATGACTCATTGAGTTAATTTTAGAAAAAGTTCAGAACCCAAAACCACAACACAAGGCAAAGGAGGAAAAACATGATAAAAAAAGGAAAAAAACTTAGTATGATGCTTCTTACGGCAATGATTCTGGCAGCAGGAAGTGTCGGAACTGTAGCAGGAACCGGAGCGAAACAGGTACAGGCAGCAGAGAATGCATATTATTATGTGTCACTGGGGAATCTTCAGCAGACAGCCATGACTAAAAACAGTGCAAGTATCACTTGGGAACAGACATATGCAAGCTCTATGAATACACTTACAACAGAAGGATATAATATTTATCTTGGAGAAAGTTACAGTGATATGAAGCTGGTTGGAAAATCCAAGACACCATCCTATACACTGACCGGACTGAAAGATGGTAAGCGTTACAATGTGCGTGTAGAAGCTTACACATCAAATGGAACAAAAACAAGTTCACCGGTAAGCGGACAGGTTGAGACAATCCCGGCAGCCGTCCATAATTTCAGACAGGAGCGTTGGTGGTACTTTATCAACAAGCTGGAAGTAACATGGGATAAAGTTGAGACTGCAGATCGGGTGGAAGTGACCCTGTATAACAGCAAAGGCAGACGTGTCGGCAAGACACAGAAACTGAACAGCTATGCTTACAGTGCATCTTTCGATAAGATGAAAGATGAAGTTTACACGGTAACCATTCAGGCTTTCAAGACGGTAAATGGAAAGACTTATGCTACACCGAAGGCAAAGATCCAGTGTTTCAACCAGGCACGTATCAAAGAGACAAGCATCAAGGTGAAAAAAGGCAGCCTGAGCTTCCAGTGGGGAAAAGTCGGCGGAGCAAGCGGATATGATGTGTATATCTCCACAAAGCCGAAAAAAGGTTATAAAAAAGTAAAATCGGTCGGCAAGAACACCACAAAGCTGACCATCCGTAAATTTAAAGGCAAAAAGATCAACCCGAAGAAGACTTACTATATGTATGTAGAAACCAAAAAGAAAAACGGCTCCAAGGTCAATAAATCCGGAAGACTCTACTACTGGAATACAAAGAGCAAAAACTTTGGTTATTTCTAAGAAATTGTATAACCGTTCCATAACTTCACAGTCAGGAAATCTTGACAGAAAAACCGTCGTATGTTACGGTAGAAATAAGCGTTAAAAGCTGTTGGGGGCAAAAACTTGCTCCCAACAGCTTATTATACAGGAGGCAGAAATGGATAAAAAGAAATTTTATATGACAACTGCGATTGCC
>NZ_JBKVNQ010000093.1:0-6074 GCF_046967715.1 Hominisplanchenecus sp. | reverse complement strand
TACCAGAAGGGTGGAGTTGATCTTGCCGGAGCTTTGCTGGTTATTCTGCTGTCGGCAGATTTCTTTATTCCGATGCGTCAGCTTGGAAGCTTTTTCCATATTGCTATGAACGGTATGGCAGCAAGCGAGAAGATTTTCCGTTTTTTGGAGCTTCCGGAAGCACCGAAAAAGGCAGCAAAATTTCCCCGAAATGCAGAGATTGTCTGTGAAAATCTCCGTTTTTCCTATGAAGCAGGCCGTGAGATTTTAAAAGGCATGGACCTTCGAATCCCAAGAGGAAGGTTTGTTGCCATTGCCGGGGAGAGCGGATGCGGAAAGTCAACGGTGGCATCCATTTTAATGGGCAGGAACCGTGGGTACAAAGGAACGATCCGAATCGGTGACATCGAACTTTCGGATATTGCCGAGAGCAGCCTGATGCAGAATATCACCTACATCAGCCATAACAGTTACCTGTTTAAAGGAACAATCCGGGAGAATCTGCTTATGGGAAATCCGAATGCCACAGAGGATGAAATGTGGGCAGTTCTGGAACAGACCAATCTGGCAGCCTTTTTAAGAAACGAAGAAGGACTGGATACAAAACTTGCGGAAAAAGCATCCAATCTTTCCGGCGGTCAGTGTCAGAGACTCGCCCTTGCAAGAGCACTTCTGCATGACAGTCCGGTATATATCTTCGATGAGGCGACATCCAACATCGATGTGGAAAGTGAAAACGACATTATGGAGCAGATCCTGCTTCTGGCAAAGAAAAAGAGCGTGCTTCTGATCTCGCACCGCCTGGCAAATATCACAAAAGCAGATATAATCTATGCAATGGAGCAGGGTGAGGTAAAAGAATGCGGAACACACGAAGAACTGCTTCGGAAAAACGGTCTGTATCAAAAAATGTGGACGACACAGCAAAGGCTGGAACTCTATGGAAAAGGTGGTGTGAACGTATGAAAAAAAGAAGTAATTTTGCGGTCATGAAAAATCTGATCCACCTGGTAAAACCACTGACCGATTATATGATACTTGCGATCCTGATGGGACTTCTGGGACATCTGTGTGCTTCTTTTATCACGATCTTCGGAGCTTTCGGGATTTTACAGGTGCTTGGCATGTGGAAAGGCTCACTTGGATTTTTATTTATCGGTGTGGCTGTTTTTGCGGTTCTTCGCGGAATCCTGCGATACGCAGAACAGTCCTGTAACCATTTTATTGCATTCAAACTGCTGGCACTGATCCGTGACGAGGTATTTCAGTCACTTCGGAAACTGACGCCGGCAAAACTGGAAGGAAAAGACAAGGGAAATCTGATCACGGTGATCACATCTGATATTGAACTGCTCGAAGTCTTTTATGCACATACCATCTCACCGACGGCGATCGCAGTACTCTATACGATTCTTTTGTGTCTGTTTATCGGACAGTTTCATGTGATACTTGGAATTCTCGCACTGCTTGCTTATCTGGCGGTCGGAGTTTTGATACCGCTCGCTGTTTCCAAGGCAGGCGGGGATGACGGCATGCGATTTCGGACAAAATCCGGGGAACTTGGAAGTTTTGTCCTGGATTCGCTACGTGGTCTTTCGGAAACACTGCAGTATGGTCAGGGACAGGAACGCATGCGGCAGATGAACCATCGGACGGATGAGCTTTCCAAAGAAGAAGAACGTATGAAACGTACCACCGGAAGAAATATGGCGATTACCGGTATGACAATCCTGATTTCAGACCTTTTGATGCTTTTTGTCTCTTCGATGCTTTATCAGAGAGGGACTCTTGGATTTGATGGCGTACTGATCAGTACGGTAGCTCTGATGAGCTCTTTTGGCCCGGTCACGGCACTTGCAAATCTTGGCAGTACCCTGCAGAATACGTTTGCAGCCGGAAACCGTGTACTGGATATTCTGGAAGAAGAGCCGATGGTAAAGGAGATCAACGGCCAGAAAGAAGTCGCATTTCACGGGGCAAAGGCAGAGCATGTGACCTTTTCCTATGGACAGGAGACTATTCTCAAAGATGTTTCCGCAGATATTAAAGAAAACAGTGTGGTTGGGATCATCGGGAAAAGCGGCAGCGGCAAATCTACGCTTTTGAAACTTCTGATGCGTTTCTGGGATGTGCAGGAGGGAAGTGTCTCCATATCCGGAACCGGCGTGAATCAGATCAATACTTCGAATCTGCGTGATATGGAAAGTTTTGTGACACAGGAAACATGCCTGTTTCATGACAGTGTCGCGGCAAATCTTCGGATCGCTAAACTGGATGCCACACAGGAAGAACTGGAAGTAGCCTGCAAAAAGGCTTCGATCCATGAATTTATCAAAAAACTGCCGCAGGGCTATGAGACACAGGTGGGCGAACTTGGCGATACCCTTTCCGGAGGAGAACGCCAGAGACTGGGGCTTGCAAGAGCGTTTCTGCATGATGCACCGTTTATGCTTCTGGATGAGCCGACCAGCAATCTGGACAGTTTGAATGAAGCGGTGATCTTAAAATCCCTGGAAGAGGAGCGAAACGGCAAAACTGTTGTGCTGGTATCTCACCGGGAATCTACCATGCAGATCGCAGATGTTGTGTATTCTGTTGAGAGAGGAAGGATGAGCTGACAGATGAATATTCCGCACAGTGAAGAAGAAAAAGAGGAAGACTTTCTGGAATATCTTTATATGGGATGGAAATCCGGAACCGAAATCTGGCCACATCAGGTGAAAATGCACCTGGAGCTTATGGATGCGGAACTAAAGCGTCTGGAAAGAGGACTTATGGCAAGCGGTTATCTGCGGAAACGAGCGGAAAACAGCGGCTATCGACTCACCGAACTTGGAAAAGTACAGGGTGAAGAATGTCTTTTGCGTCACCACAATCTGACCCAGTTTTTGCAGATGACCTGCGGGCTTGAAGAAGAAGAAGCAGAAGAGAATGCCTGCCGCATGGAACATGTGATCAGCGGAAACGTACTTCAGGGTGTACAGGAATTTTTAAAATACGGAGAAACGTATGACCGTGTAGTGCGGGATGTTGATCTGCGATACCTGTATCCAGAAGGAACGTATTCTTTCTGCATGAGCCTTTATCGCATGGAAGAGCGCTTTCCTCGCCGTCTGGCCGAAGAGTCAGAATGGTTTCTGGAAATGGCGGAACTGATCGTCAGTGACAAAGAAAGTTTCTTTATTCTTCATGGAAAAGAGATTGAGAAAGACTGTCGGCTGTGGTATCTGGACGGTGAAAAATGGCGGATGGCAAAACGGGAACAGAATGATTTCCGGCTTCCGCAAAGTGCACTGACCTGCACCGTAAGTGCTGCCTCTCCGCTTACGGAGTGCGATGGAGTCCTTGGTATCACAGAAGGGATTCAGAAACCAGAAGAAGCACAGTGCCGGGAATTGAATATTCACATATGGTAAAGAGGGGAGCAAATATGGAAAAAGGTGAAAATCTGAATCGCAGAAGTCTGCCTACCCTGCAGCAACTCCGTTATCTGACAGAGCTGGAAAAAGAGGACAACACACGCGGTATGATTGCGAGGATCGCAGAAAAATGCCAGGTCAGCACTGCACCGGTCAGCCGTTATCTGAAAAGCTGCTGCGAAAAAGGACTTCTTACAGAAGATTATCGGTTTACAAAAAAAGGGCAGGCATGGATTGAAAATTATAAGCGTATTTTAAAAGAACTGCCGTTCTACTTTCGGAGCATTGGCATCCCGGAAGCACAGCTGGAAGCAAACGTGCGGGATATGATTGAAAACATCAGCTGTTATACAATCTCAACGATGCTGGCAAATTATAAGCGGATGCAGAGCAGCCATGTGCGGGAGAAAAGAGAACGTCTGACAGAACACTTCCTCCGGGAAATGCTGCCGGAGAAAATCGAATGTCCGGTTTATTTTATGCTGTACCGCAACAAAGAAGGAAAGATGGCACTGTCCATGGCAGACCACGGATTTGAAAAGCCGGCGATACTCAAACATAATCGCCGCGGCAGCTGGCTGATTTTAAAAAGAAAAGAGATGCAGGGCTTTTCGCGTATCAACGGAGAAAAAATGAGCGGGCATCTCGATACGCTCAAATACGATCAGGAGGGCACACTGATCCAGGCAGAATGCCGGGATGACATGATTCGGATCCCCCTGCGGGCATTCCAGTTTCACAGACGGCAGGGCGGCGAAGTGCGTGGAGTCTTGTCCGTCACCATGACATGCAGCGTTGGAAGGAGCCATATGCCGGAGAGCACAGCAGTTCTCGTATTCTGGATGTAGGTGTGGGAGTGCATAGCACCCAGTATTCGCATATCGTGGGATTATCATCCCACTTTTATGTCTACGCTCCGCTTCGGTCGGAGCAAAACGAACATCCACTGGATGTTCTGCTCCATATCGGGGCGGGTCCTTAGGTCTAAATCCACCGATGAGCAAGCTCATGTGGATTTAGACCTTTTGACCCTGGCATCATACAATAACAAAACAGTACAAAAGCAATTAAAAACTGAAAAAAGTTTCCAGACAGAAAAAGACAAAAAGTGCCGAAAACGGCAAGAATCCAACTCCGTGCTTCTTGAGCACGAAAACAAAAAGACCGCTTGACATGGGAATTTAAATGTGTTACCTAATTATAACGAAAAGTAGTCTGAACTAACTTATATACATACACAGGAACACGTTCATTATGTCCGGGACGAAATCTTTTGTCCCACAGGAAAGGGGAATTTCCATGAGAAAGAAGGAATGGTTTTATAAAGCCGCGGCGTGTATCGCATCTGCGGCACTGATACTGACTGCATTGCCGGTAATTTCTGCATCTGCGGCAACCTCCGTCAAGGGAACTTCACATGTCACACAGTTTGGTGAATATGACATTGAAGTCACGGTTGGCGTGGAGGATCAGAAGATCAGCAGCCTTTTGGCAGAAGGAAAAAATTATGCCGGAAACTATGTAAGTGATAATCAATTACGTCTGGAGATGGCGGCAGAGGTACTGGAAGAATCCTATCTTGGCAAATCTACAGCAGATGCAAAAGAGATCAGTGCCGTGGATATCGTTTCCGGGGCAACATATTCTTCGAAAGCGATCCGAGATGCTATTTTAGATGCACTGGGTCTGGAGCCGGAACAGGAAGAGAATGTCCTTCCGACGGAAAAATTAAAAGAAGGCACTTATACCGTCACGATTTCTTATTACACCGATAAGATCAAACACAGTCTGATCGAAGATGAGACAAGACAGGCAACGATCCAGGTCGATGCAGACGGCAATATGACCCTGACCACCGATATTGTAAGCGGAAGCGAGAAAGAGCCGCTTTATATCTATCAGTTTGACGGATACTATGCTGATAACGACGTGACAAAGACCTTGAAAACAGATGCAGATGTAACGACAGAAACCATGTCCTATAAAGATGGCAGTGAGACAAAAGAGATCAACGTTGTATCAAAAGTCAGCTTTCCACTGGAACATGGATTTGCAGACACTTACAGCAGCAAAGCAAGCATTTATGTGCCGACAATGAAACGTCTGACGGGAACGTATCAGGGAATTACCTTTGATCAGGGAAAATTCAGTGCCGACTGTTTCACAAAAGTATACTGGAATACCTTAAAGGCACAGGATGAGGCGATCGAGGACGGCGTTTATGATGTGCCGGTCGCACTGATGAGTGCTTCCAATCCGGATAAAGCATCGATGGCAGGTGCGGCGATCGCTCCGACTGTAAGAGTGACTGTAAAAGGCGGAAAAGCTCAGTATAAACTGAATTTCCACAGCATGGACATCAACATGGCAGGAAGTACCGAAAAAGGACATCTGGAAAAATTCTGGGTTTATGAAGGAGATAACAAATCCAGTCGGGCAGAAGCTATGCCTGGGGATTCTTATACCGAAGAAGGTGTTTCTTATCCGGGGAGCTTTTCTTTTGAGCGTACAACAGCAGGAGAGAAACGTATTTATGCCAGAGTTTCCGTAGATGCCATGGCAGGATTTGACCAGGATGTGCTGGTGACCTTTGACTGGGCAAACCGCAAAGCGGTAAAAGATGACAATCCGGGAGGAAACGGCGGAAATAATAATAATAATAATAACGGTGGAAAC
>NZ_JBKVNQ010000092.1:0-6167 GCF_046967715.1 Hominisplanchenecus sp. | reverse complement strand
TGGGTAATGCCACCGAACACGCTGGCACCGATGCCGCTGTTTCCAAGCGGAAGGGACCATTTTTCCCATCCGTCATAGCTGTCCGGAGCTTTTTCGTCATACCACAGCTTCAGCTCATTTTCATCAGCTGCTTTTGTCTGCACATCTGCTGTTTTTGCCGGTACTGCCGCAAATGCTGCAGAAGGCACGGAAGTTGCCAGCAGAACAGCTGACAAAGCCGCAGACATGGCTTTCCAAAGTTTTTTCTTTTTCATACTTTTTGCTTTTCTCCTCTCTTATTGTTACTCTCTTTTTTAACATTTGCTGAATCAGAAGAAGTTTCATCAAAAAAATGCACGCCATGTCTGCATGACGTGCAATCTTTTCCCATCTGCTGAAACATTACTTAGATTTTACCATTATTTTTACTATATAGCAATGTATTTTTTAGCAGATTTTATTTACTTTTCTCTATTCGATATTTTTCAGTGCCGTTTCCATCGGTATTTTGCTGATTCTAAAGAACTGTAGCAAAGCAACCAATGCATAAACTGCCATGCCCATCAGAAACATCTTCCAGTATATTGCAGGCTCAATGTACAGAGAAAGCCAGCCTGAAAACTCTGCCATCATATAGACATAGATCACCTTGATCGTCCAGGTGGCGATCCACAGACTCAGCAATACGGAAACGGCAACCACCCAACTTGTGGAAACCAGATACAGGCGGACGATCTCATCATTTTCATAGCCAAGGATCTTAACCATGGAAATAGAATGTTCATTCTTTTCAATGATCAGTTTTGTCAGAAGATAGATCAGAAGGGCAAACAGAAGAACCGCAAATACATTGATCAGCTGAAACATATTTCCCATAGAGACATCCAGCTGTCTGGAAATCTTGGTCAGGTCGTCCTGTGTGATCGTGGAAGCAATGTACGCTTCTTCGATATCGGTGATCTTTTCGTTTGAGAAATAGCCATTAAAATACGTGTCGGATTTCTCAAACACACGGCAGAACTGCGGCATTGACATAAATACGGAAAGTCCGGACGGATAGACATAGATTCCTTTTACCGCAAAAGAGTATGTTTTATCCCCGTAAGTCTCTTTCAGCCAAATGGTATCTCCTGTTTTTATATTGTATTTTTCCGCATATCCATCTGAAATATACACACCCTCATCCGGAAAATCCGCCTTCATGTAATGACTTCCCTGCTGTGTTCCGTAGACAGTGACGCTCTCACTGTCCCGTTTGCCCGGAATGGTTTCCAGTGATTCCATGCAGAATTTTTCTGCCTTTTTGTTTTCTGTTTCCAGTGACGGAGTCAGGAAGCGGCTCAGTGCCCCATACAGGGTGTAAGTGTCATCCTCATCAATCTCATCCGGTACGTTTAGAATGTACTGATAATCTGCGATCATATTGTCAACGGTCTGTTCCTGGTAATGATCCAGAAGCGGTGCCATCATCATGCCGAACAGCAGCAGAATATTGGCAAATACGATTCCCACAAACAACGTGATGTAACTGGATTTGTTCTGCAGGATAATACGCAGACGGAACCGGTCAAAAAAGCGAATATCCGGCAGTTTCACTGCTTTTTGTTTTTTTGATGTGCTTAAGTCTCTTCTTAGAAACTTCAGCGGAGTGAGTTTTAATCTTTTCGAGATCAGGACCAGATTGACCAGCAGCATGATCACAAACGGCACAATGGTCGTCAGGACGAATGCATCCATATTCCATCTCGTTTCGTAGGTCGGAAGACTGTAACTTCCATAATACATACCGGCACAGATATTTTTAAAGACGGTATAACCCAGAACATTTCCGATCACCGCTGCTATAACCGTGACCAGAAGCGGCAGTGTCATGTAATGTACCAGAAGTTCTTTTCTTGTATAACCGGAAGCCCGCAGGGTTCCGATCACCGCAGCCTCTTTGACAATCGTATTGTTTGTTGTCACCGCAAAAACAAAGGCCATGATTGCAATCAGGATATACAAAAGCACGATCATCATCGAACGGTCACTGCCCATATCGTCTCCGGTGAAATGGATCGCCTGATTTGCATAGCGTGGGATATAGCCTGTCACCGATGTGTAATCTGCCAGTATCTCAAGAAAGTCATCGGAACGTTCTTTCTCTGCTTTTTCTCCCTGTGGCGGATCATCATATGTCCAGGAATAACGATATTTAAGGTGCGTTTCTTCCAGATTGTCAAAGGCTTCATCTGTAACAATGGCAACACCGAACTTAACTGCATCAAACATCATATCCGAATTATTGGAAAACAGTGCACTGTAATCGGACAGTGCCACATAGCCTGTCACCGTTTTTTCTTCTTTTCCGACTTTTATGACGTCACTGATCTGTATCTTGTTATTTTCTGCATACATACGGTCGATGGCAATCTCATCTTCCTTCTTGGGAAGCTCTCCTTTCATCAGGCATACGAGATCGATCTGGCTGCGGTTTTTGTAAACGCGGACTGTACTGTCCTTTTCCCCGTCGAGATCAGTATCTGCATCTTCTTCGACATAGTAATTTTCATAAATCTGAACGCCTTCTTTTTCCAGTCTTTTGATCTGACTGTCCGTTGCCTTTTTCTCCAATGTAAAGTTTCCATCTTCGATGTGATATTTCTCAAAGCTTTCCTGATAAGCTGCCAGCATACTGTCATCTGCCACCAGGAAACCGGAGACAAATCCGATCGTCGCTGTCATAAAAAGAAAAACTGCAAGGTATTTTCCAATGTCACCGATCAGTTCTCTTGGAAGACGTTTGAGCAATGGATTTTTCATATTCTCACCGCCTTACCATTCCAGATCAGCTGCTGCGATCTTGGTTTCATTGACATAATTTTTCCGGATTTGTCCGTCCCTGAGCTTTACGACACGGTCTGCCATATTTTTGATGGCATCATTGTGCGTTACCATGATCACCGTGTTGCCGTATTTCTGGTTGATCTGCTCGATCAGGCAGAGGATTTCTTTGGAAGTCTTGTAATCCAGTGCACCCGTCGGCTCATCACACAGGAGAATGTCCGGATTTTTGATGATTGCACGCCCGATTGCCGTCCTCTGCTGCTGTCCGCCGGAAAGCTGGTTCGGCAGCTTGTTGCGATGTTCATACAGCCCAAGTGTTTTCAGAAGCTCATCCAGTTCCAGCGGTCTGTCGCTTAAATAAGCTCCCACTTCAATATTTTCTCTGACACTGAGATTTGGTATCAGATTGTACATCTGAAATACATATCCCAGATGTCGGCGGCGGTATTGCGTCAGTCTTTTTTCTTTCATATCCGCCGTTTTCTCACCATTGATGGAGACATACCCTTCGTCCGCCTGGTCAATCCCGCCGATAATATTCAGAAGCGTAGATTTTCCGGAACCGGATGGTCCAAGCAGCACACAGATCTGTCCTTTTTCAACAGAAAAGTCAATTCCTTTCAGCACTTCCGTCCTGTTTTCTGCTGTGCCAAATGATTTTTTCAAGTCTTTGATCTCTAAAAACATATTTTTCCTCTCCCAAAAAATAGTCTGTAACTTGTCGCTCACTGTCTGCAAAGGCGGTAGTCACTTTATATTTGATGTTAGAATCAACTAACTTATGGTCATTATAGCACAGTTGTCTCGCTTTTTTCTGATTTGTATTTGATAATTTTTCTCGTTTTAAAAAGCTGTCACGGGCAAAGCCTGAATGGTTATTATAGATTTTTCCCCTTCAAAGCTGCACGCTGCATCACCAGCTTGATCTCATGCTCGCTTCTTCCGTAGGACATCAGCTCATGTGTCAGATATTCCGGTTTTATGGTTTCTACCAGTTTCTGAACTTTCGGTGTGGTAAAAGGCAGATGCTGGTCGATCTGGAAGACGTGTTCATAGCAGGCTTTGGAACATGCTTCGTAATCCGATGGCATGGCATCCTTTTTGGTGATCAGCGTTTTCACATACGCACCCGTGATGCTCTGATTTAAATGCATGCCTTTGATATAAGAAGCCAGATTTCCATGCTCTGCAACTTTTTCCAGGATGTAATCGACCGCCTCATCCTGCGTTTTCAGTTCCAGATTCATGTGCATCAGATGCCCGGTATCCAGCATAATGCCTTTCTTTTGATAATGGACCTGCGAGAGCAGACGCTTCGTCATCTCCGGCCTTGTCATGGTAAGACCCGGCCACCAGAGATTTTCCATGAGGAAATCAAACGTGTAATCTTCTCCATCCAGCAAAAGATTGATCAGTTCTGCCGCCGCATCGATCACTTCTTCGTCTGTGTGCCGGCACTGATAGGTAAACAGCTCCCTGGCACTGACATCGCTTACATGAAAGACCACATAGCGGGCTTTCAGCTTTCTGGCACGCTCCAGGTCTTCCCGAAAACGTTTCAGGATACAGCTGCGATCGAGCCCTCCGAAAATCTCTTTCACTTTTTCAAAGGATCCGTATTCTTTGCTCAACATCTCCAGTTTTCCATTCCAGAAATCCAGCCAGGAATCAAAATATCGCAGATGTACGCCAACCACGGATCGTTCTGTAAAGAAATCATCTCTTCCTCCCTCACACGGCAGCAGTTCAAATCCATCCATACCAAGATTTCCTGCAAACGAAATGGCATCTGCCTCATCCCGATAGCGTTCCACATCAAACGCATAATCCGTTGTGTTGATCATCTGTTTCATAAAATCATTCGCTCCTCTTCAGTCCGAGAAATGCTGCCAGATTGCCACGTTTGCCTTTTGAGGCACGGTGTGAATACAAAAGTTCCGGATTGCAGCAGGTACACCACTGGGTCGTATGGATGTTTTCCGGCAAGATTCCGGCCTCCTCCATCACAATCTCATTTGCCCTCCATAAATTCAGCTGATACTTTCCGTTTTCTTTCCGGTAATACAATTCGCTCTGACAGTCTTCACGATAATATTTCTGAAATTCCAGAATGACATCCTCGCTGACTTCATAACAGTCCTGACAGATCGATGGCCCGATTATTGCTACGATATCTTCCGGTCTGCTTCCATATTGATCCGCCATCGCCTGAACCGTTATCTTGCCGATCTTATGAACCGTTCCACGCCAGCCGGAATGTGAAAGCCCGACTGCTTTTCTGATGGGATCTACAAAATACAGCGGCACACAGTCTGCATAAAACGTTGCCAGCACCAGTCCCGGAACGTCTGTGATCAGTCCGTCCACATCCGTATAATCCAGCGGTTTTGTAAATCCTTTGCCGCGGTCTGCTTCTGTCACCACACGGATGTTGGTCGTATGCGTCTGATCCGAAAAGACCAGATCTTCCGGTGTGAAACCGATCGCATCTGCAATTCTTCTGAAATTTTCACGTACATTTTCTTCCTGATCGCCACGCGAAAAACTCAGGTTCATGCTCGACAGATGCTCTGTGCTCACTCCGCCAAGCCGCGTTGAAAATCCCTGCACGATCCCTTCCATCTTTTCAAACGGCGTAGCGGAAAGCCATGTCACACCGTTTTTTTCTCTTTTTTCAAAAGTACCCATTTATCTTCCTCCTGCAAACTCCTGAAATGCCAGTGTCAAAAGTTCTTTTGACCCCAATAGATGCCTGCAAATTGCTCTGCTAAATACCGATCAAAACCGGACATTTCCGGCATAGGCAAACGCATCCCGGATCAGTTCCATCTCTTCTCCGTCAAATGCCACGACATCAAACCGGACACTCTGGTCTGCACAGATCCCGTGAACTTTCATATAATAATCTGCCACGCGGCTGATCGTTTTCTGCTTTGCTGTGGATACGGCCGCTGCCGCACCGCCCTTCTTGTTGTTTTTGCGGTATTTGACCTCCACAAATACCAGATACGCCCCGTCGCAGGCGACCAGATCGATCTCCCCGATCCGGCAGCGATAATTTTTCTCTATGATATGATAACCACATTTTTCCAGATGGACGGCTGCCAGTAATTCATATCTTGCCCCAGTTTTGCGTGTGTTTCCCCCTCTTGTCATTGATACCCCCATTTTCTTTTGTATTATGAGTTATATGCGATTTTTCATGTTTCGCACTGTGAACTACCCATTGTCTAAAGCCAATGGGCTTCCTGCTTCGCAGACCTCGTAACCTACTATCTCCACAGGCGTTAATTCGGGCAGTCCCTGCCCTATATTGTTATTCCTTTTATGCTATTCGTCTTAATCCTTCTTCCAGTATATTC
>NZ_JBKVNQ010000091.1:0-6267 GCF_046967715.1 Hominisplanchenecus sp. | reverse complement strand
GGACAAGTACGGCAGCTGGGTCGGATATATCTGCGGCAGCCACAGACGGTTCTGAGAAAAAAACGCTGGTGATCGGGGATACGACTTTCAATTCTTCCAATGAAGAACTGGATGTCAATCCGCACAATTCTTACTCCGGATGGGCATGCATCCGCTATGGAATCGGAGAGACGCTGGTAAAATATTCAGACGATATGGAGCTGGAGCCGTGGCTGGCAAAAGAGTGGGAAAATACCGATCCGCTCACCTGGAAGATCACACTGCAGGATCATGTGACTTTTTCAAGTGGCAGAGCTATGGATGCCGAGGCAGTGAAACAATGTCTGGAGCATCTGCTGGCAAACCATGACCGTGCGGCAGCCGATACAAAGATTGATTCGATGGAAGCAGACGGTCAGGTGCTTACGATCCACACATCCGAGCCAAAGCCGGCACTTTTGAATTACCTTGGAGATCCATATGGCTGTATCATCGATGTGGATGCAGGATTTGACGATGGAATCGTAGCCGGAACAGGTCCATACATTGCAACCGACTGTCAGTCCGGCGATCATCTGACTCTGGTGAAAAATGAAAACTACTGGAATGGAACGCCACATATTGATGAACTGACGATCAAGACCATCACCGATGGAAATACCCTTGCAAATGCACTGCTCTCAGGAGAGGTACAGGCAGCTTATGGTATGGCATATGAAAGCTATCCTATGTTCGAAAACGATAACTTTACCTTTTCACAGATTTCCACATCCAGATGTTTCTTCCTGAAAATGAATTTCAACGAAGGTTCCGTCTGTACTGATCCGGCCGTGCGAAAAGCGATCGCCATGGGTATCGACAAAGAAGGATTTGTGGAAAATCTGCTGGAAGGAAACGGCTATCCGGCAAATGGAACCTTCCCTGCTGGTTCTGCTTTTGGCGGAGACAAAGTAACGACAGAGACGTATGATGCAGAAGGTGCAAAGAAAGTTCTCGAAGAAGCCGGATGGACGGACACAGACGGAGACGGTATCCGTGAAAAAGACGGACAGAAGCTTCAGATCAAATGGCTTACCTATCCAAGCAGACAGGAGCTTCCGCTTCTGGCAGAATCCGCACAGGCTACGTTAAAAGATATCGGAATGGATGTGGATATCAACTGTACGGCTGACAACAACAGTGTTGTGCAGGATCCGGCAGCGTGGGATGTCTCAGCCATGGCAAATGTGCAGGCTCCGACCGGAGATCCGGAATACTGGTTTACCGTGTTTGCAACTTCCGATGCAACGAAAAATCAGGGAGCTTATAAAAATGAGAAACTGGATCAGTTGGAAGAGCAGCTCAGTCAGGAATTTGACACCGACAAACGTGCCAAGCTTGCAGTTCAGATGCAGCAGACGGTTCTGGACGACAATGCCTTTGTATACTGCTCTTTCCTGAAGATGAGCCAGATCTCACGGGCAAATGTAACCGGATATATGGCACATGCCTGTGATTACTATCAGGTGACAGCGGATTTGGATATTAACTGAATATTTTTCATATCCTGAATTAAAAAATGAGTAAGTAATATTCTACGGGAACCGTTTGCAATGAAAAAATTATGCAAACGGTTCTTTTTTATAGGCAGAGTAAACAGAGATTGAAAGGTATGAATAAAAAAGGAAATTCGATTGACAGAAAGAATGTTAAATGTTACTATAAAAAGCGGGGGGGGAGACGAATAAAATTATGCATATTGCACAAACAAGGAGGAAAATTTTGAAAAAGAAAGAAAAACAATGGTTGTCAATTGCTTTGAGTGCGGCCATGGTAGTGACCGGTATTCCAGCAACAGGGATTGGAACGACCGTCCAGGCGGCATCAGGAGAAGCACAAGTCTCCGTGAAAAACGGAGAAGTTACGATCGGAAATGAATATCTGGAGCGTAAATTTTCTACTTCAGACAACAAGCTGGCAACGACAGAACTGGAAAATAAGAGGGCAGATCTGACGTTTACACCGGCACAGGGTTCCGAAGAATTCATTATCAAACTTCGCCAGGATGGTACAACAAAACTGGACGGAGAGCTGGATCGCACAAACTGGACAGTTACTGCAAGCGATCAGTACAATAATGAAGTAGGTGCAAAAGACGGTCCGGGAGCCAATGTTATTGATGGTGATGCATCTACAATCTGGCACAGCAAGTATTCACCGGATCAGCCATATCCACATTCCCTGACTTTTGATATGAAGAGCGAACAGGAAATTGCCGCATTTTCTTATCAGCCACGTCAGGACAGTTCCACAAACGGCGATATCAAAGGATATAAACTGTATGTGGGAAACAGTGAAACAGATCTGGAAAGTGATGCAAACCTTGCGGCAGAAGGTGATTTTACTTACAATGACAGAGAAACGATTTATATCAATCTGACAGCACCGAAAAAGGGTCGTTATGTAAAACTGGTTGCTGTATCACCAAAGACGGACGGTCAGGCATGGGCAACGGCGGCAGAAGTAAAGATGTACAGCAAAGCAGTCGGTACAGCAGATGCAAGTGCCGTGATCAGATCCAGCGAGATGACTCTGGAAGGCAGCAAAGTTAAAAAAGTAGATACGAACGGCGGAGTCATGGTAGAATTCCCGTTTGAGACTGTTTCCAAAAACGGTGTAGACTGGGATGTTACCATGAAAGTTACCATGGATGACGGAGATCATTTCATGCGTAAATTCCTGGAAATCGAAGTAAGTGACAAAGAAAAAGCAGCAATTGATTATATCGATCTGGAATCGTTGAATGTCAATGCAAATGATACCGTGTGGACACATCCGATCATGGGTGAAGGCGTTGGCGGTATGAGTGGATATGTCATTTCTCTTGGCCAGCCGGTTTATATTCAGGGAATGTTCCTTGGATGTGAGTTCCCGATGACAGAAACAGAGATCGACAGCAATAAAAATGCACATATGCGTTATTTTTCCGGCAAGACATTCGAAAAACTGCAGGAAGATAACCAGCTTACCACAGACGGAAAATATGTGACCTGGCAGACCGTAGCGGGTGCTGCAAGAAGTACGGATATGAATGTCATTCAGTCTGACTTTTATGAATATATCAACAGCATTGCAACAAGAAGCGATTTCCGTACGCAGTACAATTCCTGGTACGATAATATGATGACCATTAACGATGACAACATTGAATCTGCATTCAAAAAAATGGAAAAGGGATTTTCTGAATCCGGCGTAGAACCGATGGATTCGTATGTTGTGGATGACGGATGGAATAATTATAACAACTCGAATACAACTTCTACTGTTCATGATGTGGCACGCTGCGGTACCACGGATAATGTGACAGGGTTCTGGGAGTTTAACAATAAGTTCCCGAACGGATTCCGTCCTGCGTCCGATCTTGCAGAAAGCTTCGGCTCCGGATTTGGTGTATGGGTAGGACCTAGAGGTGGTTATAACTATAACGCTGCAATGGGTAAGATTATTGAAAAAGCAGGTTTTGGTGCATACAATGCGGTAACCGATGATATTGATGTCGGTGACAGACGGTATGTGACGAAACTGACTGAGTTTTTCTTACAGATGCAGGATGCTTATAAAGTAAATTACTGGAAACTGGATGGATTTGCGACAAAGCCATGTACAAATGCAAATCATAAACATATGACAGGCGGAAAGAATGGTATGTATTATTTTTCCGATACCTGGGAAGCATGGATCGATCTGTTTGAGACGCTGCGTACCAATGCAGAGAAAAACGGCATTGACAATCTGTGGTTTAACCTGACCTGTTATGTAAACCCAAGTCCATGGTATCTGCAGTGGGCAAATTCTATCTGGATCCAGAACAGCCAGGATATCGGACGTGTTCAGGTCGGACAGAACAGACAGGTAGATCAGCTGCTTTCTTACCGTGACGGCAGATATTTTGATTTTGTAAAAGAAAGAGAGTTCCAGTTTCCACTGGCAAACATTTACAACCATGATCCAATCTATGGAAAAACAGGAACCAATCTGGCAAACCAGATGACAGATGATGAGTTCAAAACGTATCTGTATATGATGGGAACCAGAGGAACGGCATTCTGGGAGCTGTACTACAGCCCGGAAATGATAGATGAAGGTCAGAAATGGGATATCAATGCAGAATATCTGGAGTGGGCTAAGAAAAATTATCACATTTTGAAAAATGCGAAACTGATCGGTACGACACCGGATAAGGGCAATACCTACGGATACTCCTGCTGGGATGGTGAAGAAGGTATTATTTCCATGCGAAATCCAAGTGCATCCGTAAAGACACTGAGCTTTACACTGGATCGAAACGTTGGTGCGGCAGAAAGTCTGAAAGGCAAGACACTCAACCGTACAACAATTCTGGATCACAAGACAACCGATGCACAGACCGATTATCAGACAGTAAAATACGGCGATGTGATCACAGTTACACTGCAGCCGGGTGAGGCACGTATCTGGTCTCTTTCTACTGCAAAAGATACAAAAGCACCTCAGCTGACACTTGCAAAAGCAACTGCGGACAACACGATTGAGCTGACATTTGATGAGCGCGTAACCGGTACTCCTGCTGCAACCGTTTCCGGAGCAAATGTTACAAAAGCAGAAGTAAGTGCAAATCAGAGAAAAGTAATGCTGACTACATCCACTCTGAGTGCAGGAAGCAAAGTAACGGTTTCTGTAAGTGGATTAAAAGATTTAACCGGCAATGCAGCAGCAGTAAATACAGAAGTTGTATATCAGGAAAATCAGGTTGTAGCGAAAGCATCAGCAAAAACAGATCTGAAGAATGCAAATGATGTAACGGAAACAACGGACGAAGCACTGGCAGGAAAGACAATACTTGGCCTTGCAAAAGCATATGAGCTGAACGGAACAGCTGTTACAGGAACCGCTGATTTTGCCGTATCTTCTTATGTAAAAACAACCGGAAACAATATGAACATTCTGAAACAGGAAGGTGCTTACAGCCTTTCCATTGACAAAGACGGAAAAGCAGTCTTTACAGTTGGAGATGTATCCGTAACTTCCAAAGAAGCTGTAAACGATGGAACATGGAAACACATTGCAGGTATCCGTGAAAAGAATGGCAGTCTGAAAGTTTATGTCAACGGTACACTGGATGCAAGCAGATATGAGAAAAACATCAAAGATTTGAAAGATGGAACTCTGACTGTTGGAGGCGGAACTGATCTTCAGGTAAGCCAGGCAGAAGTAAAAGATGCAACACTTAAGCTGGCTGCACTGGAAAAAGCAGGATCAGCAGTTGGCGGAGACAGCAGCGGAGATTCCGGTATTGTTCCGGATGGAAACGGAAAAATCCCTCTGCAGGCTTCCAACATCACAGTAAAACGTGCAGATAATGATCAGGATGTTTCAAACAAAAAAAGTAGTCCGGAAAAAATGATCGATGGTGATAAAGGTTCAAACTCCTTTACCTGTACACTGGACAGCATTGAAAGTGATGTACTGGCAGGAACCAGCGTATACTTCCAGATCGATCTTGGCGATGTATTCAAGCTGGATCAGGTAAAAATGTGGCGTTATTTTGCGGACGGACGTACCTACCAGGATACGATCGTAGTTGCATCTGAAGATGCTGCTTTTGATGCAAATGATACCGTGCTGTACAGCAGCGTTTCAGATTCCAAGTATGCATACGGACTGCTGAGCAATGAAAAGCTTGCAAATCCGGATGCAAAATATGCAGAAACATCAGAAGGAAAGACATTTGAAGCAAAAGAACAGAAAGTACGTTATATCCGTATTTACACACGCGGAAGTATTCTGACAAGCGGAACAGCACATGGCGGAAACCATATCTGCGAAGTAGAAGTTTACGGAAAAGCAATTAAGAACACAACAACACAGAAAAAAATCACCGTTGCTTTTGATACAAAAGGCGGAAACAGCATTGAGTCTCTGAAAGTAGCAGCCGGCGAAAGCTGGAGCCTGCCGCAGAATCCGACCAGAGCCGGATATGTATTCAAGGGCTGGTACAGCGATGTAAACTGCACAGTAGCATATACAGCAGCATCACCGGTAAGTGCAGATCTGACACTGTTTGCAAAATGGGAGGAAGATCCGACCACAAATGTACAGTTAGAAGAAGCAAAAGCAGTACTGAACAGCAAGATTGCAGAAGTAAAAGACAAAACAAAAGGCGATTACAGCGATGCAAGCTGGAATGCATTCCAGAATGCACTGGCAGCAGCAAAAGAAGCAGCCGCTTCTAAGACTGCAAGTGCCGCAGACGTCCGCAAAGCACTGGAC
>NZ_JBKVNQ010000090.1:0-6491 GCF_046967715.1 Hominisplanchenecus sp. | reverse complement strand
AAAGAAATCTGCCGACAGCAGAATAACCAGCAAAGCTCCGGCAAGATCAACTCCGCCCTTCTGGTACTGTGTCACCGAAAAAAACACGCCAAGTGCCGCTCCGCCATAGGCGATGATATCCATGATGGTGATCGAGTTGAGCTGCATGGTCAGTACTTTCATGGTGATTTTTCGGAATTTTTCGGATTCTTCATTCATTTCTTTATTTTTGAAGGCATCTGCCTGATAAATTTTTAAAGTGGTAAGTCCCTGAAGATTTTCAAGAAAGGTGTCGCCAAGTGCCGTATACTGTCCCCAGTATTTTGACAGCAGCTTCTTTGCCCAGGTCTGCACTGCTGCGATCGCCGCCGGAATCAGCGGAACACAGACGAACAATACAACCGCAGAAGGTATATTCACACGCAGAAGCACAAGAAAAAGAGTCAGCGGTGCCAGCATCGCATAGAAAAACTGCGGCAGATACGCACCGAAATATGTTTCCAGCTGATCTACCCCTTCTACTGCCACCTGAACAATCTCAGATGTCTTGATCTGCTCTTTATAGGCTGCACCAAGTTTCAGAAGTTTTGTGTATATAGCCTCCCTGAGCGTTTTTTTTACTTTTTTGGAAGAAAGAAATCCCATTCTGGAAGCACCGATCGCACAGAAAAAGCGAACCGCCACTGCCATAATGGCAATCACGGAGAAAACGGCAAAATCCTTTCCGGTCATATTTTTTGCATATAAGGACGCAAAAAAGCGAGTGATACTCATCATAAGCACTACGTTTGCCGCAAGTGAAATCCACTGCATCAGAACATTTCCGGCAACGTATTTTTTGCTCTCCGGAACCATCCCGATCAGACGCTTGTCAATCATCATATTCATTTTCCTCACTAATTGATTTTAAGTAATCATGGTAATTTTTTACTTACTTTTATTAGTGCCTGCTAACTATATACGAGGGGAGTATAACATAAAGAATTGAGAAATGTCAACGTGATCTTTCTGTACAAAGAACCGCACAGAAGGATCACGCTTAGATCAGAAATCAATAGCCGGTGTTAATCTCTAGCCCAGCCTCCGGCACAGGAAATGGCTTTTTTCCATCCTTTTCGGACTTCTTTCCTCCAGTCTTCTTCCCGCTTTGGCAAAAAGGTATGCTCCAGTGCCCAGTTGTTTTTAATTTCTTCGCTGTTTTTCCAGTAGCCGACTCCGATGCCGGCAAGATAGGCAGCTCCAAGAGCTGTCGTCTCGATGCATTTCGGACGTTCTACTTTTGCATTCAGAAGATCGGCCTGAAACTGCATCAGGAAATCATTGGCACAGGCTCCGCCGTCCACTTTCAGGGATGCAAGTGACAGACCTGCTTCTTTTTCCATCGCTTCGATCACATCCGTGACCTGATAGGCGAGTGACTCTACCGTTGCCCGGATCAGATGTTCTTTTTTCGTGCCGCGTGTGATGCCGACGATCGTTCCTCTGGCATATGGATCCCAGTACGGTGCAGCAAGTCCGGTAAATGCCGGGACGACATAGATACCGTTCGAGTCCTTCACTTTTTTGCAGTATTCTTCGGATTCTGCCGCATGATCGATCATACGCAGATCATCGCGAAGCCACTGAATGGCTGCTCCTGCCACAAAAACGCTGCCTTCCAGTGCGTACTGTATCTGATCGTCAACTCCTGCTGCAATCGTAGTCAGCAGTCCATTTTTTGAAATGACCGGCCAGTCTCCGGTATTCATCAGCAGGAAACAACCGGTGCCATAGGTGTTTTTTACGTCACCGGAGCGAAAACAGCACTGCCCGAACAATGCAGCCTGCTGATCCCCGGCTGCTCCGGCTATCGCAATACCGTCACCGATCAGACAGTCTTTTGTATAACCGTAGACACCACTCGATGGTTTTACTTCCGGCAGCATTTCGCATGGAATATCCAGTTTTTGCAGGATTTCTTCGTCCCATTTTCGTTTATGTATATCAAAGAGCATCGTTCTGGATGCATTGGTGTAATCGGTGACATGTGCCTGTCCGCCTGTCAGTTTCCAGATCAGCCAGGTATCTACCGTTCCAAACAGCAGTTCGCCATTTTTTGCACGTTCTCTGCCTTGTTCGATATGATCAAGGATCCAGGCAAGTTTGGTCGCCGAAAAGTAAGCATCTGGGATCAGTCCTGTTTTTTTGTGGATTTTTTCACCAAATCCGTCTTTTACCAGTTCCTCCACTTTTTCTGCAGTCCTGCGGCACTGCCAGACGATCGCATTGTATACCGGCTTTCCGGTTGCCTTCTCCCAGACGATCGTTGTCTCTCTTTGATTGGTAATGCCGATCGCCGCAATGTTCTTTTCCGTTACACCGATCTTGCCCATCGCCTTGGCTGCTACCGCGATCTGCGAAGACCAAATTTCCATCGGATCATGTTCGACCCATCCAGGTTTTGGGAAAATCTGCGTAAATTCCATCTGTGCCATACTGCAGATGTTTCCCTGCCTGTCAAATAAAATGCACCGGGAACTCGTGGTTCCCTGATCCAGTGCCATAATATAGTTCTGCATTTTTACCCCCATTTTATCTTAGTCGGAGAAGACTCCCACTTCTATATTAAGTCCGGAAATCCGTCTCTCGCTAAGACCGATTTTTTATTTGCCTTTTATTATACATTTGGATCTACCAAAAATCCAATAAAAAACAGGGATTCATTCATCCCGGAACAGACATTTTTTCATATCTTCCGGAAACGGTGCTTCAACGGTGATCCGCTTTCCCACAAATGGCTGATAAAAACAGATCCTGGATGCATGAAGTGCCGCCCGTTTGATGCCGGTAAAGCAATTCTCTGCATCCACATCTGCTTTTTGATCTGTATCCGCAAAATACAGCCGATCTCCAATCAGCGGATGCCCTGCATCTGCCATATGTACGCGAATCTGGTGTGTTCGTCCGGTTTCCAGGGTAAGCTGCACCAGTGCCGCTTCCATATACTGTTTCTGCACCTGATAATGTGTGACTGCCGGTTTGCCGTCTTTTGAAACACACATTTTCATCAGGCTTCCGGGCAAAGGTGCGATCGCACCGTTTAATGTTCCGTTCCTTTCTGCAAATATGCCGCTGCAGATCGCCAGATATGTTTTCTGCAACCTGCCGTCTTCTCTTTGTCTGGAGAGTCTTGCCGCTGCCGCACGGTGTCTAGCAAACAGCACGATGCCGCTTGTCTCCAGATCCAGCCTGCCTATGCTGTGAATTTCCACCTGCTGAGTGTTCTTCCGAAAATAATAGGCAAGCTGATTGGCCAGCGTATCCTGATAATGACCATGCGACGGATGTACTGCCATACCGGCTGGTTTATTCACTGCGATCACATCCGCATCTTCATAGAGAATGTCCGGCATTTGTTCAAAGGACAGCAGATGTGCGGAGCTGCTGCTTTTTGTTTCCAGCACATCGCCTTCTGACAGTCTGGTCGTCACTCTTACCCGCTGCCCGCCCAAACAGATGCCATTTTCTGTAAATTTCATGCTTCTGATCTGTGCATTTGAAAATCCGGCAATCTGTTTTAAATATTGCTGTATCGTCAATCCTTTTTCTGCTTTTTCAATAAGGTAGGTTTTTTTATTCATCTTTCGTCTGTCCGCTTTCTGCTACTCTTTCATCTTTGGCTGGAAGATCAGGCTGGCAAGATAGGAAAAGATCAGAGCTGCACTGATCCCGACGGCACTTGCCTTAAATCCTCCCATAAAAATCCCTAAAAATCCATTTTCATCGACTGCTTCTTTAACACCTTTCCAGAGTACGTTTCCGAAACCGAGAAGCGGCACCGATGCACCGGCACCGGCAAATTCCACAAACGGCTGATAGATGTTAAAGGCTCCAAGCAGTGCTCCGCTGCAGACCAGGATCACCATCACACGTCCCGGCATCAGTTTTGTTTTTTCAAGAAGGATCTGACACAGGGCACAGATCAGTCCGCCCACCCAGAATGCTGTCACATAACTCATGTTTGATACGCTCCTTTCTGTCCGCTAACAATGTTCGATCACGACCGCATGAGCGATCCCGGGCACGGTCTGCCCTTCGTTAAAGCTGACCGTAGAAAGCAGTGCTCCGGTCGGAACAAAAAGAATCCGCTTCCAGTCTCCTTTTTCTATTTTCGGAAGGATCATGGCGGAAAGCGTCACTGCGGAACATCCACAGCCGCTTCCGCCAGAATGTGTATCCTGTAACTTACGGTCATAAATTTCGATTCCGCAGTCCATATGCTGCTTTTTGATATCAAACCCTTTCTCTTTTAGCAGCTCCAGCAGGATTGTCTGGCCGACATAGCCCAGATCTCCTGTAATGATGCGGTCATAATCCTGTGGCTGCCGGTTAAAATCCATCAGATTCTGACAGATCGTATCTGCCGCTGCCGGTGCCATGCAGGCTCCCATATTCAGAGAATCCCTCACACCGTAGTCCACTACTTTCCCGGTCGTGATTCCGGTGATTTTTGCATGGCTTTTCTGTGCTGAGAGCAGAAAAGCTCCGCTTCCGGTGACGGTCCAGGTCGCAGAAAGAGGTCTTTGATTCCCGTATCCGAGCGGAAATCGAAACTGCTTTTCCGCACTTCCAAAGTGGCTGGAAGTCACGGCAAGTACCTGATCGGCATACCCTGCACTTACCGTCATTGCCGCCAGTGACAGGGTCTCTCCACAGGTAGAACAGGCTCCATACAGTCCAAACAGCGGAATTTCCAGCTCTTCTACACCAAAAGATGTGGCAATGAGCTGCCCTAACAAATCTCCTGCAAAAATATAGCGAATCTGTTGCGGCATCTTCCCTGCTTTTTCCAGTGCCAACTGGATTGCTTTTATCTGAAGCATGCTCTCCGCCTTTTCCCAGTTTTCTTCCCCAAGCATGGGATCCTCACAGATCAAGTCGATTTTTTCTCCAAGCGGCCCTTCTCCTTCTTTTTTGCCTGCCACAGAGGCACTCACAAAAAGATAAGGCGGCTTCTCAAAACAGATACTCTGCTCTCCGGTCATACTATTCATAATCTTATTCCTGCCTTTTTGACGTTATTTCACGCCCTTTGTTTTTGATTGGAATCTGGTTTTAGTATGGCTTTTATATGAAAAAGTATACCATGGTTTTCTGGTTTTTCCTTTGATCTGACACATCTTGAAACCTGACATCTATTTTTCGCAAAGTGCTTATTCTGAAATGCTCTGGCTTCGCTCTTCTAATTTCTGCAAAACTTGATCTGCTGCCTCCCCGGTAAGCGGTGTCGGCTGATAATTGTTGTAACCCTCTGCCGAAGAAACACTGCAAGGAATGACTTCGTAAGACGCATCTACGATCTCATGTTTTCCGTTTACGGTAAATTTCTGCTGAAAGATGATCGTATCCATCTCTGTCGGATTGGTATTTCCGCCAAAGCAGAAGTTACCAAGACTGTAAGCGATCGTCTTTCCTTTATAACCGCCAATCCCCTGGATAATATGCGGATGATGTCCGACGACCACATCAGCCCCCTCATCGATTGCCAGATGTGCAAGCGTTACCTGATTTTCATCCGGGACAGTAACAAGCTCATTGCTCCAGTGAAAAACTGCCACAATAATTTCCGCTCCGTCTTCTTTGAGTTTTGCAATATCACTTTTTACCTGTGGTATGCGTTCCAGATGATCATCCAGCTCATAGATACCGAAAAATCCGATTTTGACGCCTTTGACCTCGATCACCGACGTATCATCGTAGCCAAAGGTTTTGATTCCATTTTCTTCCAGGGTATTTACCGTATCCTGAAAGCTCTGCTCTCCATAGTCATGGCTGTGGTTATTTGCCATATTTGCTGCTTCCACCGATGAGGAAGTAAGGATCTTCACAAATTCCGGATCGCCTTTGAAGGCAAACTGTTTGTCTGCACGTGTGGTTTCTTCCGTAAGCGTACCTTCCATATTTATGATCGTCAGGTCATCTTTTTCAAAAATATCCCGCACATTCTTCAAGAAATATTCCGGACCGTTTGCCTCATAGTAAGCATTGAAACCGGTATCCCAGGCAAACTGCTCATCTGTTCCCAGAATACAGTCTCCGGTAAAGTTAAGCGTCAGATTGATCCTTGTTGTATCTTCCGTCTCGGTCTGTGTTTCACTTTCTGCAGGCTGCTCGGTCTGTTTTTGACCAGATGGTACGTTTTTGATCATTTTCCCGATCACACGAACTACCCCATACACTGCAAGTATGAGCATCATACAGGCCAGAATCAGTGCAAAAATATAATTTCGTCTCCGGATCTTCAGCCGCTTTAAATGTACTTCTTTTTTTCTGCGGATCAGTTTTACTCTTCTTTCCTCATCCTGACAGTCCAGGATGAGGATCGTCAGCTTCTGTTCTGCCCGACACAGGCGTTCTTCTCCTGTAAGTTTGTTCCAAAATCTCTTCATTTCCCTCTCCCTTTGTTTCTTTTGTATTTTTGTGAACTACTCGGTAACTGAGTTACCAGAGCATCTGAAATCTGGCGGGATACC
>NZ_JBKVNQ010000089.1:0-7567 GCF_046967715.1 Hominisplanchenecus sp. | reverse complement strand
GATTTCCAGGTTCCCATGCCATGAATATACTATAATTTCTGATTTTTGGCTACCTCAACCCACCGTCTAAAGCCAGTGGGATTGCGGTAGCCTTATTTCAAAGAGAATATCCTGATGTTCTGTATCTTTCTCAGAGTAGTTGCAGATAAGATCTGGCATCGACTCTTCATCATCCACGATCAAAATTTTTTCACCCATATACATCATCTCCATTTTCCATTACAAACGTTGCATTCCACAACTTCTGTTTGTTTTCACTGCTTCTATTTTACTGTATTATACACTTAAAATCCATGAAAACCTGGCTGGCTTTGCTGGACTTTTTCTTTTAAAAGTGATATTATATCGCGTAAGCAATTAGCTTACCAGCATGCTCTTTATGCTGGCATTTTCGCTATTTATAATTATGGAGGTGAATCGCTATGTTGAGGACAATATTGAAACCACTTTCTTTCGTACCTGCCCTCATTATGATGTATATTATCTTCTCCTTCTCCGCTCAGGACGGAGATATGTCCGGTCAGCTCAGCTACCAGGCAAGTGTGAAGATCATCGAAACAGCTGACTATGTTTTTAACGCCAATCTCAGTTACGATCAAATCGATGAGTGGGCTAATAAAATCGATTTTATCACCCGCAAGCTGGCACATATGACCGAATATTTCGCTCTTGCTATCGCAGTATCCTTTCCATTATATGTATATGGACTGCACGGCATCCTTCTGATGTTTCTGGCGGGACTGATCTGCGTCGGGTTCGCCTGCGGAGATGAATTCCACCAATCGTTTATCGCCGGACGAAGTCCTTCGTCAAGAGATGTCTGTATCGACAGTGTCGGCGTGTTTTTTGGGATCATCGTCGTCCGCATCATCGGCTGGACCGGACGGAAGACGGTCTTTAAAGAAAAAGTCAAAGTAAAACAGAAAAAGCCAAAGAAAAAGCTCTTTGGCGGTAAGTCAAAAACAACTTACTATGATAAATACGGCAATTACCAGCCACCACAGCCGGATGACCGCTATTACCAGAATCCAGGATCTGGATATGGTTATGACAACCGCAGCAATAATCCAAATTATGGCTATGACAACCGCGGCGGTAATCCGAATTATGGTTATGACGGTCGCAGCAGCAATCCGAATTATGGCTATGATAACCGCAGCGGCAATCCGAATTATGATTATGATAATCATGGACATCGTGATTATTATGAACAGAGCGGCAAAAATCCGGAAACCGGTTACGGATATGACAACTGCGAGCAGAATTACTGCGAATCACAGACTCCTGACCGTAGTAACCGCGATTACTATGAGCAGCCCGTCAGGGAGTCGCAGTCACAGCAGAGTACCAGAACCTGGTCAAGGGAAGAAGTAGAAGCCGGACTTCATCCGGAGCATACATCACGTACTTCCGACAAAAAGGCTACTAATCCAAACGATCCTTTCTGGTCTCCAGAACAGGAAATCGACTTCAATGCCAAACCGGAATATGCCGAGCGAAATTATCAGGAAACAAATGATCCATATGATCATGACTGGGGATTTGACCGTTCCGAAAATGTTTCCCGACAGCCATCTTATTCACCAGAAAAAGAACAGGCTCCATATGAGAATCCGGAAAGTACCGTTCCAGACGAACCTGCGGAAGATCCAAGACAGACTTCTCCGGTACAGCACCGAAGAAAAAAGAAACATGAAAAAGACTGGTTCTTTGATCTGTAAAGGTTTGTTGCTCACCACTTGCAGAAGTGAGACTCTTCTCGACTGAGATAAAATCGGAAATTGAGTTTCGATTAAAACTAAACGAGGGTGTAAAAATTCTTGTGTCTATGGAAAGTAAATCTTTCTGATAAGAAATAGATATGTAAAATTTTGCTGTCGAATTAATGATTATGCGGCTGTCGAATATATCTTTGTACTTACAGTATTGCCATGTAGGAAAATTATATACATCATTTTCGATTTTTTTGCATGACAAGTAAGGCATCATGATTATTGCCTTTTGTGGGCTCTGCCCACACCCGACCTCTGGAATAGGATCGGAAATTTCTGGCAATAATATAAATGCCGAAGGAATAGACAGAGAGCAGGAATGAGGGGCTTAAAAGAGCTTCCCCATTCCTGCTTTTCTTTTCTCTTACAGATAAGCAGTGAGCCGTTCTCCGTAAAGGACTATCAGCTGATTCAATACCTGATCCCAGTTCCGGTATCTCTGCGTCCACTTTTTGACTACGTTCTCGCTGGCAAGATACAGCATCTTTTCCAATGCAGAATCGCTTGGGAATACGCTTTTCGTTTTCGTGACTTTCCGATACTGGCGGTTCAATCCTTCTATGATATTTGTCGTGTACATAATGCGTCTGATATCATTAGAAAACTGGAAAAAGGAACTTACATCTTCCCAATTATTTTCCCAGTTACTGATCGCGTACGGATATTTCTTCCCCCATTTTTCTTTCATGTTCTCCAGCTCTGTTAAAGCGGCTGTTTCGTTCGGAGCATTGTACACTTCTTTGAAATCCGAGGAAAACTTTTTCAGATCATTATAATTTACATATTTGAAAGAATTGCGTAGCATATGGATCACACATCTCTGGATCTCTGCCTGCGGATAAACTGCCTGAATAGCTTCTTTAAAACCCGGAAGACCATCCACGCAGAAGAAAAGGACATCTTTTACTCCGCGGTTCTTAAGATCATTAAGCATCCCAAGCCAGAACTTGCTGGTTTCATTTGCGCCTACTGTGATGCTGAGGATATCTTTGTATCCCTCCACTGTAACGCCAAGAACTACATACGCAGCACGACTCAGGATTCTGCCATCCTCACGTACTTTATAATGAATACAGTCCATAAAGACAAACGGATAAACCGGGTTCAGAGGACGGGACTGCCATTCCTTAACCTGAGGAAGTATCTTGTCTGTGATCTTGCTGACCATTTCAGCTGACAGCTCAATTCCATAAAGATCCTGGAGCTGGTCGTGGATGTCACGTGTACTCATACCACGGGCATATAAAGAGATCACTTTTTCCTCAATCCCGGAAATATCTCTCTGGTATTTAGGGATGAGTTTTGGTTCAAACTCACCGTTACGGTCTCTTGGTACGTCGATTTGAAATTCACCGTATTGACTCTTTAAGTTTTTTGTAGAATGACCATTTCTTTTATTGTCTGTCTGTAGATCTCCCTTATGGTTTTTCTCGTAGCCAAGAGTTGCATCCAGTTCTGCCTCCATCAGCTCCTGCAGGATATCCTTGAAACTGTCTTTCAGAAGCGTGTATATATCTGCAACGCTATTAATGTTGTTTTCTGAGATGATCTGTCGAATTTGTTCCTTTGCAACTGCCATAAAAAATACTCCTTTTCGATAAGAATTGTCATATCTGAATTCTTACCAAAAAGGAGTTGTTTTTTACCAAAAACACAAACTATTTTACACTACCAACTAAACAAAAAAATGCATGTACTTTCGTCATCCGACAAAAATACTTGCATTTTTTATTTTATCATTTTTCGTTTTTTGCTTATTATTCTGTTCCCTGTTACTCTGTTTTTTCGCTGCTTTCTTCCTGCTTCTGTCTCTCTTCTTCCTTCTCCTGCTGTTCTTTCACAAATTGCTGTAATTCCTGTTTGTGCTCTTCACTGAGACCATGATCGCCCTCAAGAGAACGTAAAAACACCAGCAGAGAACCATCATAGGCAAGATTCAGGTATTCCTGAACACCTTTTGCTATAAATTCTTTTCTTGACATGTTCACAGAATAATAGCGACGTTTACCTCTTTTGGTAGAAGACAGGATTTTCTTATTCTTCAGACGTATCACAAAACTATAGGCCGTCTGCTGTTTCCATACATATCCTTTTGTCTCCATGTACTCCATGATTTCATTCAGATGAATCTCCTCCTGATCTGCATGTGCCCACATGTAGTCCATAATGTGCTGTTCCGCTTCTGATAAACTGTAAAAAGCCATACTTTATCCTCCTAATCATTTGTAATATAATACAATGCTATATTACATATCCTATCAAAAAATCGCCAGATGGTCAAATCAAAAATTCGAGAAATTTTGTTCCGTTTTGTGATCATTTACAGAAAATAATGCATGAAACAGAAGAGGAAATAAATCTTGTTGCCCGCCGCCTACAGTTGAGAATCATCTCACCTCTGATATAGTATGATTGCAAACACCGCTGTCAATGCCTCTGCCACCGGAAATGCCAGCCATACGCCGTTTGCTCCCAGTATTTTTCCAAACAGAAATGCTGCCGGAATAATGACAATGACATATCGCAGCAACGCAATACAAAAAGATGGTGTACCCTTTCCGAGTCCTTCCAGTGCTCCGGAGCAGGTCACAGACACGCCGGACACGATAAAGCCAAAGCTGATGATATGAAGTGCAGTGATTCCGATCCGGATGGTCTCTTCGTTCACGGTGAACAGCCCGATCAATTTTCCCGGGATGAGCCAGGATATCAGCATTCCGGCTGCCATCACGCCAAGCACCAGTCCCAGTGCCGTCCGGAATATTTTTTCTACCCGTTTTTTCTCTCCCGCTCCATAATTGTAGCCGATCAGCGGACGGATGCCCTGGATGATTCCGTTTGCACTCAGATAAATAAAGGTCTGAAGTTTATAATATACGCCAAGCACCAGCACATATTTCTCCGAGAATCCTGACAGGATACCATTTAAAGATGAAATCAGCAGAGACGGAAGTGCCATATTTAAAGTCGCCGGAATGCCGACAGCATAAATACGGGAAATTACCTGTTTCTCCGGTTTTAAATATTTTAACTGGATCTTGACCGGGATCGGGTCTGCAAAATAAAAGATGAGATAGATCAGCAGTGTCGCCGTCTGTCCGATTCCGGTCGCATAGGCGGCACCGGCAATCCCCATAGCCGGAAATGGGCCGATTCCAAAGATCATCAGCGGATCGAGCAGAATGTTGATCAGACACCCACAGATCATGCTGAACATGGAAACTTTCATTTTACCCACCGACTGAAAGATTTTTTCAAAGGTTATCCCCAGTGTGATCACAACGGAGAAGAGCAGCACACGATTTCCGTATGTGATTGCCATCAGGTTGACTTCCAAATCAGCGGAAAATCCTTTCAAAAACTTCCACAGACCTGCTGTACACAGGACTGTCAGCAATATTCCATGCAAAACACTTAAGGCAATGCCCTGCGTTGCTATCTGATTTGCTGTGGTCTGTTTTTTTGCTCCCAGATAATAAGCGATCCCGGCATTGATCCCGATTCCAATACCAACACCGATGGCTGTAATCAGATTCTGTATCGGATATACAAGTGCCAGTGCCGTCATCGCTTCTTCACTTAATTTTGCAACAAAATAGCTGTCTACGATGTTATACAGTGCATTCACTGCCATGGAGATGACCATCGGCAGCGACATGGATAACACCAGCGGCAGTATTTTTCGCTCTTTCATAAAACTTTGATCCATATATTTCCTCCATCTAATAATACAACGTGCTTTACAGACTTTATCAGCTGATTAGCAATCGCCAAATACCAGCATGCTGTATTTTTCTCAACATGGCAACAAAAAAACGCCACATAACTACCTTTCGATAGCTATGTGGCGAAAAAAGAACTTTCTTAAAAAATCCACACCCTGTACGGGTTTTGTTATTCTCTTTATTCTTCGGTAGAATCCGAATCTTCCGCTGTCAAATCGACTTCATCGAAATCGTCTGCAACATTCTCATCTGCATTCTCTGCTGCGGCAGTTTCTGCATCTGCTGCTGTTTCTTTCGAAGTGATCTCTGTCTGCTCTTCCGACATTTCTGTTTCATCCAGCATCAGATCGTCATCTTCCATTTCATATTCATCCTCACCGGTATCCAGTTTTACGTTGCGGTAACGTTTCATACCGGTTCCGGCCGGGATCAGTTTACCGATGATAACGTTCTCTTTCAGACCGATCAGCGGATCAACTTTACCTTTGATAGCTGCTTCTGTCAGAACTTTTGTAGTTTCCTGGAAGGATGCTGCTGACAGGAAGGAGTTGGTTGCCAAGGATGCTTTTGTAATACCAAGCATTACCTGTTTTCCTTCTGCAGGCTCTTTGCCCTGAGCGATCATCTCTTCATTGATATCCTCGAAATCAAGGATGTCTACCATGGTTCCCGGCAGAAGTTCCGTGTCTCCGTTATCCTCGATACGGATCTTCTTCATCATCTGACGAACGATTACTTCGATATGTTTATCGTTGATCTCTACACCCTGCAGACGGTATACACGCTGTACTTCACGCAGCATGTAATCCTGAACAGCGTTTACGCCCTTGATTCGCAGAATGTCATGTGGATTTACACTACCTTCTGTCAGTTCATCACCAGCATCCAGATAAACTCCATCCTGTACTTTGATACGTGATCCGTAAGGGATCAGATAAGTCTTGGACTCACCTGTCTCACTGTTTGTCACAATAATCTCACGTTTTTTCTTGGTATCTTTGAGGGTTGCCACACCGGAAATCTCAGTTATGATAGCAAGTCCCTTAGGCTTACGTGCCTCGAAAAGCTCCTCGACACGAGGAAGACCCTGTGTGATATCGCCGCCGGCAACACCACCGTTATGGAAGGTACGCATGGTCAGCTGTGTACCCGGCTCACCGATAGACTGTGCTGCGATGATACCTACGGATTCACCAACCTGTACCGGCTCACCGGTTGCCATGTTGGAACCGTAACATTTCGCACAAACACCAACATGTGATTTACAGTTCAGGATCGTACGGATCTTGATCTGTTCAAATGGTTTGCCGTTTGCGTCCACACCTTCACTCATGATACGTGCTGCACGTTTCGGAGTGATCATATGGTTTGCTTTTACAAGGATTTCGCCGTCTTTATTCTTAATGGTCTCGCAGGAGAATCTTCCTGTGATACGCTCCTGCAGGCTTTCGATCTCTTCCTTGCCGTCTGTAAATGCTTTTACATACATACCCGGAATTTCTTTGCCTTCGCAGCAGTCCATCTCACGGATGATCAGATCCTGTGATACATCAACCAGTCGTCTTGTCAGGTAACCGGAATCGGCTGTACGAAGAGCGGTATCGGACATACCTTTTCGAGCTCCATGCGCAGACATGAAATATTCCAGTACGTCAAGACCTTCACGGAAGTTTGACTTGATAGGCAACTCGATCGTACGACCTGTTGTATCAGCCATAAGTCCACGCATACCTGCAAGCTGTTTGATCTGCTTGTCAGATCCACGGGCTCCGGAATCTGCCATCATGAAGATGTTATTGTATTTATCAAGACCTGTCAGCAGTGCCTCTGTCAGTTTATCATCAGTTGCTTTCCATGTCTCAACAACTTCTTTGTAACGCTCTTCCTCTGTGATAAGACCACGTTTGTAGTTCTTGGTAATAAGGTCAACAGTATCCTGTGCCTTCTGGATCATTTCCGGTTTCTGAGGCGGAACGGTCATATCGGCAATGGCAACAGTCATGGCTGCACGTGTAGAATACTTGTAACCTGTAGCTTTGATCGCATCAAGAACCTCAGCAGTCTTTGTAG
>NZ_JBKVNQ010000088.1:0-7699 GCF_046967715.1 Hominisplanchenecus sp. | reverse complement strand
TTATCTTAGTCGGAGATTGCACTCCCACTAAGACAAATTTGTTGCTCGCCACTTAATAGAAGTGGGAGTCTTCTCCGACTAAGATAAATCCAATCCATTGTTTTTTCATAACCCTTCTTCTCCTTATCAAATATTTTCACCGGTTTTTCTTCGGTTTTCTGTTAAATTTAAGTTTATCAGACAATCCCTGTCTTGTAAAGTTACAGCATCACACCGCTTCTATCTGTTATAGCATCATACCTGCCTGCTTCCCATCTCATAATTATCAATCAGCAGCATATTCAGTTTTTTCCACCTCTGCAGCTCCGCTTTGGTAAAGAGCAGATGCTTCCGCAGTTCTTCATTCAATTCCTGTTTTTCCAGTGCCACCAGGCATTTGAATGCACATGGCATCAGATCCGCACTGGAGATACCGCAAAGCAGCCCATCGGTATGTGTTCGAAACTCCAGCGGATTGAAAATATAAAGCAGATCTTCTTCCAGCGGATTGTACTGATTGACAAAGGAAAATCGGATCAGCATATCACTGTACAAAACGCTTCCATTATAATAACTCTCACTGCTTCTTCCATTCCCGGATACGGAACAGATAGAAAGCGTCGCACGGTAACTGCCATTCTCTTCTTTTTCGTGGATATTGATCACACCATCTTTCATACGGTTATAGCGGCCGTCATAAAAATAAAAATATAACATCTTTGCCTGGAAAAACGGACTTTTCCGGGCTGCGTATGCAGAAGAGTGATCTGCTTCTTCCTGCAGCCGTCCTATGTCTGTCAGCTGCGGGACAGACACCTGCAAAACCTGACTGATTTCATATAAAGTTTCAATATCCATTGAGATATCACCATTTTCGTATTTGCAGATCGTGGCACGGCTTTTATGGATTGCATCTGCCAGCTGCTGCAGTGTCAGATTTGCTGCTTTTCGGTATTTTCGGATCATTTTTCCGACGTGTGTATTTATGCTGCTCATTTCCTTTTCCTTTCATTGCCTGATTTTTTAAAAAAGACCCCCGATATGCTTATGGAATTTTATCCGATTTCGGTTTCTGTATCTGTACCATTGTTTCGTAAAAATATATATTTTGGATCTGTTTTATACACTTCTCCCTATTATATCTGTTTTTACTTCAAATTGTAATATGTAAAGAAACTTTTTCTTTAAAAATTTCTTTACAAGAAATTCTGTGTGTTTGATTTTGCCGACATATTTTCTTAAAATAATACAGAAAAATCTGACACAAACATCCTGCTGATTACAGAAGTGTGCGGAAAAATATGTCATGTGCTGCAAGTCTCACGTGCGTTCGGCTTGAATGTAAAGCGGACATTCACAATCCGCTTAGTGCTCTGCACACTTGAAGCGGGGGAATGCTTCTCTGCGTTCAAACAAAAAAGTAAAACGAGGTAAAGAATGAAATGAAAGAAAAAAAGAGTAACTTCAGTGGTTCGATCGGATTCGTCCTCGCCGCTGCCGGCAGTGCTGTCGGTGTGGGGAATATCTGGCGTTTTCCCTATCTATGTGCAAAGGATGGCGGCGGTCTGTTTCTGATCGTTTATCTTGCACTGGTGCTGTCTTTTGGATTTGTATTGCTGACCACTGACATCGCCATCGGCCGCCACACAAAACAAAATGCATTGAAAGCCTTCGGAACTTTAAATTCAAAATGGAAATTTCTCGGATACCTGACTTTTCTGGTTCCGGCATTGATCATGACTTACTATTCGGTTATCGGCGGATGGATTACAAAATATTTCTGCACGTATCTTGTCTCAGATGGTTCTATACTGTCACAGGACAGCTATTTTACATCCTTTATCACTTCCAAGGTTTCGCCGATCGTATTCATGCTGCTGTTTCTGGCTTTAACTGCCTGGGTTGTATACCGTGGTGTGGAAAAGGGAATCGAAAAATTTTCACGTTTCATTATGCCTGGACTGATCCTGCTGATCCTTGGCATTGCAATTTTTTCTCTGACGCTTTCGTATACCGATGCAAATGGAACGGTTCGCACCGGACTGCAGGGACTTAAAGTTTATTTATATCCGGATTTCAGTTCGCTGACCGTGAAACGTTTTCTGGGTGTGCTTCTTGATGCGATGAGCCAGTTATTTTTCTCCCTGAGTGTTTCGATGGGAATCATGGTTACTTATGGATCTTATGTGAAAGATGATGTCGATCTGAATAAATCAATCAATCAGATTGAAATCTTTGATACCGGCGTGGCATTTCTTGCAGGAATGATGATCATACCGGCTGTGTTTGTATTTCTTGGAACAGACGGAATGGCTTCCGGCCCGAGCCTGATCTTTATTTCGCTGCCAAAAGTATTCGCATCCATGGGTGCGATCGGCAGAATCATTGCCATTGCCTTCTTCCTGATGATGGGCTTTGCTGCCCTGACTTCCTGTGTATCGGTTATGGAAACTCTGGTCGCAAACTGCATGGAAATTTTCCATAAGTCACGCCAGAAAATGTGTGCTGTCATCGGAATTTATTCTCTTGTTACCGCAGTGCTGATCTGCCTCGGCTACAATGTACTTTATTTTGAAGTAAAACTTCCAAACGGAACCGTCGCACAGCTTCTGGATATCATGGATTACATAAGCAACAGCTTCCTGATGCCGTTCATCTCACTGCTGACCAGTATTCTGATCGGCTGGGTTGTAGGGCCTAAGCTGATCATTGATGAAGTAGAACGAAATGGCGAACATTTCAGACGTGCAAAACTATATTGTTTTATGATCCGCTATGCTGTACCGGTTGTGATGCTGATCCTGTTTCTTGTTTCAACCGGCATCATATAAGAATATACTGCCTGCTTCAGATAATTTATTTCAATTATGCAGAATATCCCACAGAAAAATCTGTGGGATATTTCGTATTTATATAGGAATGATGAAAAGAGATTTGTATTATTTTTTGATGGTTACTTTTTTTGCAGTACTCCATGCAGTACAGATCTGTTTGCCATTAGAGTCTTTACTGAAAGCCCTTACTCTTACATAATAGGTTTTTCCTTTTTTCAGTCTTTTGATTGTTATGCTGTTCTTTTTGATTTTTACATTTTTCGCACTCTTCATGGATTTTTTCAGGGAATACTGCACCTGATATCCTTCTGCACCAGCTACTTTTTTAACGGTAACGATTGCTTTTCCGGCTTTTTTACTCTTTACAGATTTCACAGCTGCTTTCTTTGCTGCCATTTTTGCTGCCTGAAGATCTTTCTTTGCTGCTTCTACTTCTGCTTTTGCTTTTGCAATCTCTGCATCTTTTGCTGCATTCTGTTTCTGCAGTTCTTCCAGATTTTTCTTTGCTTCTTCAAGATCCTTCTTTGCCTGATCCAGATTTTCTTTTAAAGTACGTTCTGTTGTGATCTCTGATTTATTTACTGTCTGATAATTTGTCAGATCACCGCAGAGTGCTGTGTAAGATCTTGTTGTTGTACCGTAAATTCTTGCCATATCTCTTGACTGCATAATGACTTTCAGGTTGTTGATCGCACTCTTCTGCACATCACCAAGGCAAATATTGTTGTTTTCTTTGTAAGTACCTTTATAAACAATGGTTTTTCCATCTTCGCTTACAGATGCCACATCTGTCGTAACCGGTGTTTTATAGTTTCCTGTTCCAGCCCAGAAATTTGCCTGATACTCTCTGTAAATTTCCTGTCCGTTTACCAGAATCTTTCCATCCTCACCTACACTTGCTGTGTAGTCATCTCCCAGTTTTGCTTCCGCTGTCTGTGTTCCATCCGCTGAAACTTCAAAATCGCCCCATGCTGCTGATTTATAACTGAACATATACATCAGTTCATCTTTCAAACCAATCTGTCCGTTTGCTTCAAAGGTCGGTTTTACATCTTCTGCACCTATGATAATTTCGTTTGCTTTGGATGCTCCGCCCGGCATGATCAGGTCATTTCCTGCATGCATGGATGTGGATGGGTGAGATACACCGCCGTTCCAGTCGGTCATGATCAGACCTTCAAATCCCCATTCACCGCGTGCAATATTGGTATTCATATCATAAGAGTCTGCCGCCGGAACGCCATTGATCTGGTTGTAGGATGTCATGATGGACATTGGTTTGGATTCTTTTACTGCAATTTCAAAACCTTTCAGGTAGATTTCTCTCAGTGCTCTTTCGCTTACAATGGAATCCGTTCCGGAACGGTCTGTTTCCTGATTATTTGCTGAGAAATGTTTCAGGCATGCCCCTACACCCGGCTCTTCCTGCACACCAAGTGTGATTGCAGATGCCATCGTACCGGAAATGACCGGATCTTCTGAGAAATACTCAAAGTTACGTCCGCAAAGAGGATCTCTGTGGATATTCAGGGACGGTCCAAGAAGAATTGTAATATTCATCTCTTCCAGTTCTTTTCCAAATGCTTCACCAATACGTTTCAGCAGATCCGTATCCCAGCTCTGTGCCAGAACAAAATCTACCGGCCATGCGGTACAGTACTGATAGTAAGTTGCTGTTTCTCCTGTTTCTACATTTTTTGCCTCGTATTTCTGTTTTACACGGATACCACCAGGGCCATCTGCTAAAACGATACTCGGAATACCATACTGATCATAAGTCAGCGTTTCTCCTGCTGCTCCCGGTACGGTTGCTGAGTTGGAGCCAACGATCGGAGCATTTTCATTTGCTACTCCCCAGCCGCTTCCACAGTTCAGCTTTGCCAGTTCTTCCAGACTCATCTGTGCCACAAATTCGCCCATGGTTACTTTGTTATCCACAACATCTTTTAAAGTAGCACCTTTTTTGTCTGTAACAACTTCTACTTTTTCGTAATCCTGAACTGCCTTATAGTCTGGATCTGTTGTGTAAGTAGTAACTTTTTCATCTTTATATTCAGAAACATTATTTTCTGTTTTTACTTTGGATGCATCCAGTGTAAATACCGGGGCTTCTGCCATTTCCTGCTGCTCTGTCGCATAAGTATATGGTGTTTTTCCTGCCTTGCTCCACTCGGTCAGATTTTCGCTTTCCGGAACTTCCATCTGATTGGACAGAACTTCTGTCACTGCACTCTGATTCAGTTTGATCGCTGCCGCTACTTTTGTATTTCTGGAAGAATCACCAACACGCACATAGTAGGTTCCCGGGTCAAGTATGTAAGATGCCTTTTCTTCACTATAATAAGCCATCTCATCGGTATCATAAGTCAGTGTCAGTACCTGACTTTCACCCGGTGCCAGTTCATCGGTCTTTCCATAGGCAGCCAGCTGCTGATATTCTTTTTCTGCATCTTTTGAGTCTGGTGCGGAGAAATAAACCTGTACTACTTCTTTTCCACTGTAAGTTTTTCCGGTGTTTGTAACTTCTGCTTTTACCGTCACCTTATCTTCATTTACCGATACATTCTTTACATTGATATCAAAATTTGTATAGGAAAGACCATAACCAAATTCATATGCCGGCTTGATGCCAAAGGTATCAAAATAACGGTATCCTACATAAATTCCTTCCTTGTACCATTCCTTCATACTATCACCGTCTGCTTTTGCGAACGTGGCAGATGCAGGATAGTCTGAATAATTTTCTGCCCAGGTATCTGTCAGTTTTCCGGAAGGTGTGACAGCTCCGGTTACTACATCAAGCAGTGCATTTCCGCCTTCCTGACCGCCCTGTCCCATCAGAAGCAGAGAATCCAGACCTTCTGTTTCCTCGAAGAATTTCGTGTCAATGACACCGCCTACATTCAGTACAACAATGGTATTTTCAAAAGTAGAGGCTACCTTTTTCAGATTTTCTTTTTCTACATCGCTTAACTCATAGTCACCTAATTCATATTCTACCTCATTTACTGTAACCTTTTTGGTCATTCCACGGTCGGCACCTTCACCGGCATTTCTTGAGATTACATAAACAGCAGTGTTGGTATCTTTTGCAGAAGCTGCCAGTTCTTCATCCGTGAAGGTAAGTTCCGGATAAGCAAAGGTTGCCATCGGATTGCTTGCTGCTTTTGCATTTTCTACATCGTATCCTTCTGCATATTTTTCAAGAATACTTGCCGTCGTGATATCGTAACCTGCTTTTTTGAAAGAATTATAAATGTTAATATTATATCTCTCACTCTGGTTTACATTCACATCACCGCCACCGGAAAGTCCGCCGTTAAACGGATCACCGGAACCGGTACCACCTCGGACGGTACGTACAGCTCCGCCTCCGAACAATGCCAGCTTCTTTGTCTTAATCGGAAGAGAATTATTCTTGTTTTCCAGAAGAACCATTCCCTGTGCAGCTGCTTCTCTTGCCAGTGCTGCATTTGCTTTTTCTCTTGCTGTCACTTCATTGGAAGTAGTTGCCGCAAAAGATACCGGGCATGCCGTTGCCGCCATACTGACAGCAAGAACCGTACTCAAAATACTTCTTGTTGCTTTTTTCATGTTTTGCTTTTCCTCCTTTTTCTGGAAACACCTTATTTATCCGGTGCTTTGTCTGTGCTCTCAGTATAGGAAAAACAATATGTTTTTTAAAGAAGCAGTTTTTGATTTTACGCTTCATTTTTTGATATCAGCTCTTTATACTGCGATGGAGTAATGCCTTCATAGCGTTTAAAGGCTCTTGTAAACGCCTGTGCATCGGTATAACCTACGTCAAGTGCTATATTTTTGATGCGTACATCATTTTTTAACATATCCTTTGCATGTTCCAGCCTTACTTTATGAATGTACTCCAGTACGCCATAATCTCGGAAGTTTTTAAAGCTGCGGCTTACGTGTGGTACACTGATGCCAAATTCCTGTGCCAGACTGGTAACGTTCATATTGCAGTCCTGATAATGCCCCTGAATATATTCCTGCATTTCTTCCATCCACTCCGGTTCTCGTTCTGCAGATTTATTCTGTCTGTACTGAATGATCGCCTCAAAAATTGCCCTGCTTTCTGACAGCAGCTCATGGATCGACTGGATACGAAACAGACGCTCTTCATAATTCAGTGACTGATAATAAGCTCTGTCTTCTTCATTTCCACTGATATCAAGTGTCGTGATCAGGGTTCCGATCAGACCATACATGCGATAGCGATTAATCCTCAGCTCTTTCTGATTTCTGGAAAATGCACTCTGGTAAATCTGGTTAAGCTCCCGGTATGCTCCTTCAAAATCTTCACTCTCCAGGCAATTCAGAAGTCTTCTGCTGCCTGTCATGTAAACCGAGGAATGACTGTCTTCATCCGCATCCATCATCTCACCATATACATAGACTCCGGCAGGTGCACTCGTACTCCAGAACTCCAGATACTGCATACTCTCTTCCAGAAGATGATACGCTTCTTTCATCTTTTTATAGTCACTCTGACATTCTCCGATCATGATACAGGCAGAAATATGAAACGTCCGGCTGTAAAACTGTTCTACCGTCTTTAACAGACTGCGGATTTCTTTTTCATCATGTTCCGGTTCTGAAAGATTGACAACTGCCACAAAATCTTTTTCCGGCTGCAAAAGGATTCCTGGATATTTTTCAAAAATCTGCTCTTTCAAAATATTTTCAAGCACGAAATGCTCCAGCTCTTCCGGTTTCTCCTTTTTTTCCTGATCTCTGAAAACTGCATCACCATTTTCATCAAAAGCAAACTGGATCATTATATACTTTTCTTGATCTGACAGTTTATTCAGACTTGCATATGGAAAATTTTTGACCGCACCTGTCAGATATTTTTCCAATTCCCTGCA
>NZ_JBKVNQ010000087.1:0-8036 GCF_046967715.1 Hominisplanchenecus sp. | reverse complement strand
GACATAGACAGTATTCATGCGGCTTATGGTATCAAGAGCCTCTGCAAGCGGCATATACCCGGAGTGGTCTCCCTGATTGGTTCCAAGCCCAAAACAGATCACAAGTGGTTTCTGAGCTTGCCTTGCACACTGAAGCAGATAGCGAAGTGCCAGCATGATGTCCGTTTCCTGATAGGCGACGGCTGACTCACGGATCAGGAAAAAATCCCGCAGATTCTCTTTGGCAGGTTTCAGTTTTACTGCCACAATTTCAGATTTGGGTGCCGCACCGGAAAAATCCTGCAAAGGAAGAGCTGTTCCGGCTGCTACACTGGCAAGAAAGCTCCCATGACCATTTTCATCCACACTTGGCACAGTTTCCAGCGGATCCTCCAGATTTAACGCAGCATTCAGATTTTCGTTTGTATACTCCGATCCGTAGAAAAATCCATCCGGAGCTGTTCCACTTTGGATTGTCTGATCCCACAGGCGATAAATCCTGCTTCTTCCGTCAGATGTACGAAATGCCGGATGCGTAAAATCAATTCCCGTATCCAGAAAACCAATCAGAACCCCTTCCCCCTGATAGCCAAGAAGCGGCTGTGTCTGCACTTTTAGGATTCCGGAACTTTCCAGTGCAGAAGTATCCATCAGGGTATAAAGTTTTGGAATATTGGAATATCCGATCACATTCAGAATATTATCCGGAAGAAACTGCCGGTTAATGTGAATGATACCGTATCCTGGAACAGCCGCCTGTGCCCCGAATCGGAAAAATGCCTCTTCAAAATCAGTATCGGAACCGGTAATGGGGACAATCAGATCAAAATAATCCTCCGACAGAATCTTTTCTGTAGTGGAAACAGGCATAAAGATTCCTCTTTCCATCGTCATTTCCATTATCTTATGAGTGAAAAGCAACATATAGTATAGTAATGAAAAAACGGTGGACACTTATGGATCAGGTCAGACGAAAAACCAATGCCACATCTGCATATCAAAGACATCTCACAGGAAAAGGCGTTACGGTAGCCTTTTTAGATACCGGTATCAGCATGCATCCGGATCTGCAGGGCAGGATCCTTGCTTTCCGTGATTTTCAGAACGGGAAAAAATATCCGTACGACGACAGTGGGCACGGCACACATGTGGCAGGGATCTGCTGCGGGAGCGGACAGCTTTCCAGAGGCCAGTATGCCGGAATGGCACCGGGAGCCGGGATTGTAAGTGCAAAGGTACTTGACTACCATGGGAACGGCATGCGGGAACAGGTGTTATCCAGTGTGTCCTGGATTTTGAAAAACAAAAACCGCTATCATATAAAAATTTTAAATGTTTCCGTCGGTGCGGTGAATAGCCTGGAGGAAAAGAATGCCGTACTGGCAGAATGTATGGAATATGCCTGGGATGCCGGACTTGTGGTGGTGGTTGCTGCCGGTAATATGGGGCCACACGCCGGCAGTATAACAGTTCCAGGAACCAACAAGAAAGTGATCACAGTCGGAGCCTTTGATGACTGCATTTTTCCGGGCGGCTGCTATTCCGGGAGAGGACCGACACAGGAATGTATCTGCAAACCGGAGATCACGGCTCCCGGATCAAACATCCGATCCTGCAGCAGCACCTGGTATCTGGACGGCAGAAAATACTGTATCAAAAGCGGTACCTCCATGGCAGCACCCGTTGTCTCCGGTGCGATCGCCCTGCTTCTGGAAAAAGAACCACATCTTACAAACGTGGAAGTGAAAATGCGTCTTAAAAATTGTGCCAGAAATCTGAATCTGTCGAAATATCAGCAGGGATGGGGCATGATTGATGTAAATTTACTCTTGACATAAATAGTATAATTGTATACAATTATGCAAAAAGGGCAAAACGCCGAATCTACAAATCAAGGAAGGTAATATAAATGGAAAACAGAAAAGTAAAATTTGATTCGCACACAAACCTGTTACAGCTTGAGGAGCATATGTACCCGCTGGTTGATGTCAAGACACCGAATGTGTTCCACAATCTGTTCCCATACGAAGAAGTTCCAAAGATCGCATTCAATGACCGTATTGTTCCGCATCATATGCCGGACGAGATCTGGATCACAGATACTACCTTCCGCGACGGACAGCAGTCACGTGCACCGTACACAACCGAACAGATCGTACGTATCTATGATTATATGCATCGGCTTGGAGGTCCGAAAGGAAAGATCCGTCAGTGCGAATTTTTCCTGTACAGCAAAAAAGACCGGGATGCTGTTTACAAATGTCTGGAGCAGGGTTATGAATTTCCTGAGATCACAAGCTGGATCCGTGCCAGCAAAAAGGATTTCGAACTGGTCCGTGATATGGGACTGAAAGAAACCGGTATTCTGGTAAGCTGCTCTGACTATCATATTTTTTATAAGATGAGAATGACACGAAAAGAAGCCATGGAGCATTACCTGAGTGTTGTCCGTGAATGTCTGGAGATCGGTGTCAGCCCGAGATGCCATCTGGAGGATATCACAAGAGCAGATATCTACGGTTATGTCATTCCGTTCTGTCTGGAGCTGATGAAACTGTCCAAAGAATATCAGATCCCGATCAAAGTCCGCTGCTGCGATACCATGGGTTATGGTGTCAATTATGCCGGTGCTGTGATCCCGCGTTCCGTACAGGGTATCATTTACGGTCTGATGGTCCATGCCGGTGTTCCTTCTGAAATGATCGAATGGCATGGTCACAACGATTTCTACAAGGCTGTCAGCAATTCCACAACGGCATGGCTCTACGGTGCGAGCGGAGTCAACTGTTCTCTGTTCGGTATCGGAGAACGTACCGGAAATACTCCGCTGGAGGCAATGGTGTTTGAATATGCACAGCTTCGCGGTACCCTCGACGGCATGGACACCACCGTCATCACAGAGATGGCAGATTATTATGAAAAAGAGATCGGTTATCATATTCCATCCCGTACACCGTTTGTCGGAAGCAACTTTAATGTAACAAGAGCCGGCATCCATGCGGACGGACTTCTGAAAAACGAAGAGATTTACAACATTTTTAATACTCAGAAATTCCTGAACCGCCCGGCCATGGTGGCTGTATCCAATACATCCGGGCTTGCCGGAATTGCACACTGGATCAACAGTTATTACCGCCTGCCGGATGAGAAAAAACTGACAAAGGATATGCCTCTTGTGTCTATGGTAAAAGAATGGGTGGACAAACAGTACGAAGAGGGCCGTGTCACCGTGATCACCGATAACGAACTGGTAAAAGTAATCGATGAAAGTTGCAAAAAGCTTTCCATTGCGTTAGTATAAGAGGTAGCGTATTTTGAGCAGTTATGAATTGGTTTATCAAAAACTTCGTGAAAACATTTTAAACGGTCATTATAAACATGGCGATGAACTGCGGGAAACTGCAGTCGGAAAAGAGATCGGTGTTTCCAGAACACCGGTCAGAGAGGCACTTCGTCAGCTGGAACTGGAAGGTCTGGTAACGATCATCCCCAATCGCGGTGCTTTCGTCAACGGAATCTCCGAACAGGATGTACAGGATATTTACCTGATCCGTGCAAGGCTGGAGGGGCTTTGTGCCAGGATGGCGGCAGAGCGGATCGATGAATCCACACTGGAAGAAATGGAAGAGACCATGATGCTGACTGCATTTCATGAAGAGCAGGGACATTACGATCAGCTCTTTAAACTGGACAGCCGTTTTCACAGTCTGCTCTACGAAGCATGCAAAAGTAAGATTCTGGAACATGAACTGAAGATCTTCCATCAGTATGTACAGCAGGTGCGCAAAAACGCCCTGAAAAAAGAAGCAAGGGCAGAACAGTCCACAAAAGAACATATGGCTGTTATGGAAGCCATCAAAGCCCACAATGCCGATGAAGCAGACCGCCTGGCAACCAGACATATATTAAATTCAATCAAAAACCATCATTATACCAAAATCGAAAAACTTCTGGAAGAACAGCCCGGAGGCGACGTTTCTTCCGATGAGGAATAAAATCAGCTTTCTGATAAGTCAAAGGAGGACATCATGGACAAAATCAAAATGACAACACCACTGGTTGAAATGGACGGAGACGAGATGACCCGTATCCTCTGGAAAATGATCAAGGATGAGCTTCTGATCCCGTATATCGACCTGAAAACCGAATACTATGATTTGGGACTGGAGCACAGAAATGAGACGAACGACCAGGTTACCATTGACAGTGCACTGGCAAACAAAAAATACGGCGTGGCTGTAAAATGTGCAACGATCACTCCAAACGCAGCCCGCATGACGGAATACAATCTGAAAGAAATGTGGAAGAGTCCGAACGGTACGATCCGTGCGATCATGGACGGAACGGTTTTCCGTACACCGATCGTTGTAAAGGGCATCGAACCATGCGTACGCAACTGGAAAAAGCCAATCACACTGGCAAGACATGCTTATGGTGACGTTTACAAAGCTTCTGAGATCAAAGTACCTTGTGCCGGAAAAGCAGAACTGGTCTTTACCGCAGAGGATGGTACCGAGACAAGAGAACTGATCCATGAATTTGACGGTCCTGGTGTTCTGCAGGGCATGCACAATACAGAGAAATCCATCCGCAGTTTTGCAAAGAGCTGCTTCAACTATGCACTGGATACCAAACAGGACCTCTGGTTTGCTACCAAAGATACGATTTCCAAAAAATACGATCACACCTTCAAGGATATTTTCCAGGAAACCTACGAAAAAGAGTATAAAGAACGTTTTGCAGAGGCAGGTATTACTTATTTCTATACTCTGATCGATGACGCAGTTGCCCGTGTCATGAAAGCAGAAGGCGGATTTATCTGGGCATGCAAAAACTATGACGGTGATGTTATGAGCGACATGGTTTCTTCTGCCTTTGGTTCACTGGCGATGATGACTTCCGTACTGGTATCACCGGACGGCAATTTCGAGTACGAAGCAGCTCACGGAACGGTTCAGCGTCACTATTATAAATACCTGAAAGGCGAAGAAACATCCACGAACTCCGTGGCAACGATCTTTGCATGGACCGGGGCACTCCGCAAACGCGGTGAACTGGATAAGATTCCGCAGCTTGGCGTATTTGCAGACAAACTGGAAAAAGCAACCCTTACCACGATTGAAAGCGGAAAGATGACAAAAGACCTGGCACTGATCACCAGCATTGAAAATCCTACCGTTCTGAACAGCGAAGGATTTATCAAGGCAGTACGTGAAGAGCTGGATAAGAATCTGTAAAAGAACGTGTAAAAAGTACATAACGCATTTTTATATTTCTATAAAAAAGCACCGGGGAAGAAAGTACCTTTCATTCTCCGATGCTTTTTGTTTTATTCTGCCAGTTCTTCCCAGTGTTCGTAGAGCTGTTCCAGTTCTTCATTGATCGCTGTTTTTTCTTTATTTAATTCCACGCATTTTGCCACGTTTGTAAACACTTCTTCCTGCATCATCAGCTCATCGATCTCTTTATCACGGACTTCCAGCACATGGATGCGGTCCTCCGTTTTCTTCAGTTCATTCTGACGTTTGCGGATGCGTGCCTGCTCTTCTTTCTGCTGCTGCCAGGTCAGTTTTCCGGCAGTTTCCGCAGAAGAGGATGGAAGAGAAGCAGTTTCTTCTTCTGTGGCAGACGGCACATAGATTTTGGTGAGCTCATCTTTCTTTTCCAGATAATAATCATAATTTCCGATATAATTGACCAGCGTATTTCCGGTCAGCTCCAGGATCCTGGTTGCCGTCTGGTTGATAAAGTATCGGTCATGCGATACATAGAAAACTGTTCCGGTATAGCGGTTCAGTGCCTGCTCCAGGATCTCTTTTGATAAAATATCAAGGTGGTTGGTCGGCTCGTCCAGTATCAGGAAGTTGGCTTCCGACAACATCAGTTTGGCAAGAGAAACGCGGCCCCGCTCGCCACCGCTCAGATCAGAGATCCGTTTGAAAACATCATCTCCGGTAAATAAAAAGGCTGCCAGCACATTGCGGATTTCCGTGTTAGTCAGTGTCGGATAATCATCGGAAATCTCTTCAAACAGCGTCTTTTCCATATGAAGGACATGATGTTCCTGATCATAATAACCGATACACACCTTGCTTCCAAGCGTAAAACTTCCGGCATCTGCAGCCAAAAGCTCATTGATGATCTTTAAGATCGTAGTCTTTCCGGTTCCATTATTACCGATCAGTGCCACACGTTCGCCTCGTTTGATCTCAAAATCCAGATCCGTAAAGAGCGTGTGGTCTCCAAATGATTTTGCAAGACCTTCGACACGCAGCACATCATTTCCACTTGGAAATCTCGGTTCCAGAGAAAGCTTTAATTCCTGCACTTCCGTATCCGGGCGATCCAGGACTTCCATTTTCTCCAGCATTTTCTCACGGCTTTCCGCACGTTTGATTGATTTTTCACGGTTAAAGGACTTCAGTTTGTCTATGACTTCCTGCTGATGTTTGATCTCACGCTGCTGGTTCATCCATGCTTTTAACTGGGAATCACGCAGCTGGGCTTTTTTCTCAGAATAAGCAGAATAATTGCCAAGAAACGTGGTCGCCTTCGCATGGTCGATTTCAATAACCTTGCTTACGACACGGTTTAAGAAATAACGGTCATGGGCTACGATGATCACGGCACCGCTGTAATTGATCAGAAAATTTTCCAGCCATGCGATCGACTGCATATCGAGGTGGTTGGTCGGCTCGTCAAGCAGGATCAGATCCGGCTTTGCGAGCAGAAGCTTGCCAAGGGCAACCCTTGTTTTCTGTCCGCCGGAGAGGGTATCGACCTGCTTGGAAAATTCATCTTCCGTAAATCCAAGCCCTTTTAACACACCGACGATCTCACTTTTGCAGGCATAGCCGTTTTTCTGTTCAAATTCCGTGTTCAGACGATTATAAAGCTCCAGCGTCTGTTCCAGCTCCCCGCCGCTCTGGGATTTCATCTGAAGTTCCAGCGTGCGGATATGACGCTCCAGCTCAAAAATATCCTGCTTTACCTCCAGAAGCTCTTCGTAGATCGTGTTTCCGGAAGATACCGCTTCGTGCTGGGCAAGATAACCGATCGTGCGGTCTTTTGCCAGGATCACTTCTCCGGAATCTGCCGGGATCTGCTTCATGATGATCTTGAGCAGTGTAGATTTTCCGGCACCGTTGATGCCGACAATGGCTGCTTTTTCTTTTTCTTCTATATGAAATGAGGCATCTTTCAAGATCACATTTGTGCCAAATGCCTTATTGATATTCTGACAGGCTAAAATCATAAATTCCTCCAAGTGTATATATTTTACAAAAATAATTTGTGTCTGCGAAGACCCTGACTCGTATTATCATAGCATATTTCTGCTTTTTGCACCAGCAGATTTCAAAAAATGCTCTGGACGAACCGCATATTTTGCGGTATGATTAAAGACAGCGTATATTTGCGTGACAGACAGATGCGGAATTTAGGAGGAATAAAAAGCATGAGAAAAGTAGTAAAATTTGGTGGAAGTTCTCTTGCAAGTGCAGAACAGTTTAAAAAAGTAGGAGATATCATCCGTGCTGATAAAGGAAGAAAATATGTTGTTCCGTCTGCTCCGGGCAAACGGTTTGATGGAGATATCAAGGTAACGGATATGCTTTATGCATGCTACGCAAAAGCAGAGAAAAAAGAAGACATCACAGCTTCAATTGCTGCGATCCGTGAAAGATACATGGAGATCATAAACGGTCTCGGACTTTCCCTGTCTCTGGATGATCAGTTTGAAGTGATCTCCGAAAACTTTAAAAAACTGGCAGGTTCCAATTATGCTGCTTCCAGAGGAGAATACTTAAACGGTATCATCATGGCAAATTACCTGGGATATGAATTTATCGATGCAGCTGAAGTGATCGTTTTCCATGAAGACGGCACATTTGATGCAGAAACAACCAATGAAAAGCTTTCTGCACGCCTGGCAGAATGTGACAATGCAGTCATTCCTGGATTTTATGGTGCAACCGCAGAAGGAAAGGTAACAACCTTCTCCAGAGGCGGATCCGATATCACAGGTTCTCTGATCGCAAAAGCAGTCCATGCTGATC